>CALLZL010000459.1 GCA_937859575.1 uncultured Chloroflexota bacterium | reverse complement strand
CGGGGCGCTTTCTGATACGGCCGGTGTTGCGTGCGGTTGCGGCAACGCGGTTGCGCGAGCTCTTCACGGCGGCCGCGTTGCTGCTGGTGATCGGCATTGCCTTACTCATGACACAGGTCGGCCTGAGCCCGGCTCTTGGCACTTTTCTGGCCGGCGTAGTGCTGGCCAATAGCGAATTCCGCCACGAACTTGAAAGCGATATTGATCCATTCAAAGGCTTACTGCTTGGCCTGTTCTTCATTGCCGTCGGCGCATCGATCGATTTCGCCCTGATCCTGGCCGGCCCGCTGCTGATTATTGGCCTGGTACTCGTGATCATGACCATTAAATTCGCGGTGCTCTTTGCGCTTGGCCGGTTGTTTCGCTTTGGCCTCGACCAGAACCTGCTGCTGGCCTTTGCGCTGCCGCAGGTAGGCGAGTTCGGCTTTGTGCTCTTTTCATTTGCCAATCAGCAAGGGGTGCTCGACACCACAATAACCAGCCCACTGGTAGCGGCCGTCGCGCTCTCGATGGCAGTGACGCCACTTTTATTGCTGTTTAACGAGCGTTTCGTACAGCGGCGTATCGGTACCCGCGAGCAAGCTCCCGCTACACCCGATACCATTGATGAGCGCCGTCAGGTCATCATTGCCGGTTTCGGTGAGTTTGGTGCGATAGTCGGCCGCTTACTGCGCGCCAACGGTTTTCAAGCGACTGTGCTCGATCTTGATTCCGATCGGGTCGAACTGTTACGTAAGATGGGTATGCAGGTGTACTATGGTGATGCGTCGCGCTATGATCTGCTCCATTCGGCCGGTGCGGCCGAGGCGCAGCTACTGGTGCTGGCGCTCGATAGCCCCGAGCGAACTCTTGAGTTGGTGCATACAGCGAAGACCCACTTCCCACAGTTGCGTATTCTGGCGCGGGCTTTCGAATGGAATGATGCCCATGATCTGCTCGATGCGGGTGTCGATCAGGTCTATCGTCAATCGCTCGATACCGCCGTGCGTGCCGGGGTTGATGCATTGCGCATGCTCGGTATGCGGGCCTATGCTGCGCAACGTGCGGCTCAGACATTTGTTCGGTACGATGAGGAGTCGTTGCATGCGCTTCATCAGGCGCGTGCGGCCGGGCGCACGACCTATATGAGCGCGGTGCGCCAACGGATCGAAGATCTGGAGCGGATCATGCATGCCGACCGCGTCATTCCTGATCCGGCACGCGATTCTGGCTGGGATCCCGAGACCCTGCGGAACGAAGTGCGCCGGTTTGATCCGCCGGCTGGGGCACCGCCGGCTGGGTCACCATCGGTGTTGGATGATCACAAGGGCTGAGGTAGCTCCGGGTACCTGCCAGGCTTTACGACATACCATACATTCATTGAGCCGGTTGCACCTTGTAGATTCGGCTGCTATACTGCGGCTAATCATGCAAGGCAGGTA
This sequence comes from uncultured Chloroflexota bacterium, assembly GCA_937859575.1. Lineage (GTDB taxonomy): Bacteria > Chloroflexota > Chloroflexia > Chloroflexales > Roseiflexaceae > CALLZL01. Next base: position 6,136 of record CALLZL010000459.1, on the reverse strand, counting down.
TCCATGCGAACAAAGCAGTTACCCGCTCACGTGGCTGGCGATGCTTCGGTTGCCCACACTCCATCGAACGACGCCGCAGAATCCGAGCCACAGGTGGTTCCCGCCGTACCGGATCGTGTGAGCCTGTTGCGCCCGCAGCAGGCATACGCCCTGCATCGCACGGTCGGCAATCGTGCCGCCCGCCGTATGCTGCAGCGCTCCGTTCAACGCCATCACGACGAACAAGACGAAGCCCGGCGCACGCCGGCAGCGATCATCCAGCGCGCCCCGGTTACCTCCTATGGCGGCACGTTTCGCGATGTGCGCTATGAAGCGGCGGTTGGCGAAGGTCAGGCAGGTGCGGTGATCGATCTTGAGTTCGTTCCCAACGACTTGATCGTCAGCCCAAAGATCGGCCTGACCCAGACCGTCAAGGCACTGAAAGATGGTAAGCCGAATACACCGGATCAGCGTGAAGATCTGAAGCAGCGCATGCAGGGGCGCAAGGATGTCGACCCCGGGCGCTTTCTTGATCGCGGCGCGCCACTCGATCTGCGTAAGGGCAAGCACTTCTACCAGGAAAACCCGATCTTCGGCATGGAGAATCAGCCGGCAAAAGATGGGCGCACCCTCGGCGGTGCGCAGAGCCGCATGATCAAGCCCAACCGCCTGACCAAGGTGGATGCGCCGAATGTCGCAGCCGGAACCTACGGCTCCCGCACCGCCGAGGGCGATACCCAGCCGGCGACGCTACACGATGAACCGGGGCGCCCGATCGGCGGCGCGATCGATATGAGCTTCGAAACGGCAGCCGTCGTGCTCGAAGGCACACAGAAGGGTGCGTACCTCGGTTCGGTCGAGTGGGGTTTCACCGCCAGCAACACAGGTGCGGTTACGCTCTACCCGTTCAAACTGCTCGCGCAGGGAACACCAACCAAAGCCTTCAAGCGCTCGGTCGAGTTGTGGAACAAGCAGAGCGAGCTGGAAATGCTCACCAATACCCAGCAGGTGCAGGGGAAACCACCGGTGCTTTCCGGCGAGAAGCGTTCGTTCCTGAAGCTCGATGCGACTTCGCACGAGACCAAACCACTCGATCTGGGTGGCAAAACCCAGCAACAGAAGGTTAAGGCGCTCGACAAGCAGATCGGTAAACTTGAGAAAGAGTTGAGCAAACGCGGCCGCATGACCGGCCCGGATATTGCCAATAAAGAGCTGGAATTGGCGGCACTCAAACGTGAGCGCGGCCTGGTCTATACCCAGCTCAGCCAGGGCGATGCGGAAGGGGAATTCCGCAAACATACCGGAATCTTCAGCCGCAAGAGCAATCGGCAGGCTACGGCGATCGAACTGCTCACCCAATCGCCGGGCCGGGCCACCGAGATCAAACAGGCCTACGAGGCCGTCTATGCGCCCGATAAATTCGATGCAGTGCTGGCGACTCACCTCGATGCGATCTTCCGTGCCAATGGCACTGATGTCGATAAATACGAAACGCTGCTGCGCACCTTCCCGCCGGCCTTCAAGGCCGAGATCGACAATAGCGGCAAACGGGTGCTTTCGGCACCGCAGTGGAAGACGCTGAGCGAAGAAGCGGCGCGGCGTGCCCGCCGCCAGCAAGGGCTTTCACCACATATTATCGCCATCGCCCGCCAGTATGTCGGTAATCCCGATGGCCTGATGAACGCATTCATGGGGATCCTGAAGTACGGCGATGAGGCGTCGGTTGCCGAGGCCGAGAAGGATTATAACGAGGTTATTGGCGAAGTACCCGGCCTCGAAACCTTGCCCAAAACCCTTGGCGAGATCGCATCCAACTATTTTGTGCGTGAGTTTGGCGTCAAAGGCAACAGCAAGGCGGTCTATCTGCAGTTTATGCAGGATTACCCTGCACTGCAGTATCGCGTGAAGCCGGCGTATCGCACCGTCTTCGGCGAACAGGTTCTGCAAACGATGCTCAGGCAGATCCGCGATGATGAACTGCAGGCCGAGGTTCCCGATCCGGACAGTATCGATAATATCCTTGCCAAGCTCGATTTCCAACTTGGCGGGCCATACCGCATCAACAACTTCACCTCATCGACGACCCTTGGCATGTTTGATGCCGAATACGACCCGATCACCGACAAGATGAAGGTGATCGTCAAACTGGCCTTCGAATTTCGCGATTATGGCGGCACCGAAGCATTGCCCGGCGTCTCGGCCAAGCCGCTTGATCCCAACTACCTGCGGGCACAATGGGATAACGGCCAGAAGGCACCCTGGATCGCCGAATTCCAGCGCCAGATCGATGCGATCTGGAGCGGGAAATTCAAGATCGCCTGTATTCGCCCAGGGTGGGAAGATATCATCGTCGATCCGGTCATGATCGCTCAGGAGGTGCCACTCGGCCAGCAACACTTCAAGGTGACGGTCGATAAAGCGGCACTGGTGAATGATAATGGCGGCGAGAAGGTGAAGACCCAGGGTGGTTCAAGCTTTGCCGACATCAAGACGCGAACGGCGGTTCTGCGCGAATTTGACCTGTCGGATAAGATTTCTGATCCGGCGGTCCACCACTATCTGCACGAAGGCGAGAAAAAGGGGATCACCGACACCAGTTACAGCGCATACCAACTCGACCAGCGGCGTCTCGCGACGATGCTCGGCGATGTGGGGCGCATCGCATTCCAGCCGAATGCAGCAGTGCCGGCACAGGCAATCAAGGTGACGAATCTGAGCGATACTCTGTTGCGGCTCGGCATCCCCAGTGCCCTTGCCCATCTGCACCCGATCGAGATCGCCGGTGGTGTCGCCAATGGCGAATCACCCGCACTGGCGGCTCAGCGAGCGGCCGCTGTGCAGCAAGCGCTCCTGACTGCCGGGGTGCGCAATCCGATCCGTCTCTCGCCGACGGCCGAGACATTTGCCGGCGTCCTGGTGAAATCGCCCGGGCCCGATCCAGCAGTACAGCAACTCTATATTAACAACTGGACGCGTATTTCGGCGGCGCACGAGTTCGGCCACATGATCGGGCTTGCCGATGAATACAACCCTGCAGCATCGATCGAGACAGTCAAGAAGCTGATCAGCGATGGGTTGCTGCCGCCAAGCACGCCGACCGATCACCTGAGCAGTGGTGGTGTGAATAAGGCAGGGGCGCAGGGCGCGAAGCAGGCGGCGTTTATGAAACTGCTCGAACAGAACGATCTCAGCTCGCCGACCGACTTCTCGCCCGACAAAGACACACCGATGAGCACTAGTCTCATGACGAACGGCTTTGAGGTGATGGCGCAGCATTTTGTGACGATCTGGGAGGCGTTGACGCAGATGACGGCGGCGCATGTCGATAAGAAGTTCTGGAAGATTCGATAACCTGCGATCAACAAGGGCGCATGGCGTTGGTATTATCAACGCCATGCGCCCTTTTTTATGGTACTTCGTAATCTACCACTGCCCGGCTTTCGAGGAACGGCGACATCCACTCATTAACGGCCACATGCGCCGGGTGCTGCAGATACCCCGGCAGCTGGTCGGCATGTTCGAGGGTGCTGTCGAGGATGAATGTATAGACGACCGGGCGCTCGGATGGCAGGCCTCGATGGCACTTGATGTACGTCAGCCCCGGGATCTGGCCGTGCAGTGCCTCTAATCGGCTCATTATCTCTTGCACAGTCTCCTCAGTCGTTTCTTGCCTCTTCTTGAATAGCACGACATGACGCAGCATGGTTGTGATCTCCTTCGTCGTTAGACATGATCGCGCCACGAGAAGCGCGGTGCATAGCCGAGCGCCTGGCGTGCCCCGCCGATTCCAAGCAGCGTACCATACTCGCCATCGACAGCACGCACCGGCACCGTCGGGAAGACTTCGGCCATCAGGGCACGGCTTGGGCGGTTCATCACCGTGTCGCCGGCGGCGATGATAAAGGCCTGCGCTCCGCTGAACGGGGCCTCGATCCCTAACCGACAGCTCTGCGCGACATCGCGGACATCGACATAACCCCAGAGATTCCACTTGCGCTTGTGTGGGTCATCCCAGAAGCCGGGGAAGTTGGCATACGCTTCCGGTTCCATGATATTCGAGAAGCGCAGGCCGACGAATGGGATGCCGCTCCAGCGGCTGAACTGGCGTGCCAGTTCCTCGCTGATCATCTTCGAGAGCGCATAACTGCTCTCGGGGAACAGGGTCGATTGCTCGTCGATTGGTGCATACTCGGGTAACTGGCGTTCGAATGGTAACCCGAGCGTTGTCTCGCTCGATGCCCAGACTACGCGCTGCATGCCGAGCAGGGTCGCCGCACGGAAGATATTGTAGGTCGTGGTGGTATTGTGGCGAAACATGCGCTCTTCGGTCCAGCCGCTCGGATTGGGATTAGCCGCCAGGTGGATCACGGCGTCATAGCCATGCAGTGCTTCGACAGTCTCGCCAAGTTCCATCAGATCGACATGCTGATAACGGCAGAGCGCCTCGCGTGGCGGCTGGATGTCGAGGTTGAAGACATCATAGCCGTGTTCGAGGAGCTCGCGGATGGCAGCACGGCCGGCCTTGCCGCTGCCGCCGGTGACAACAATCTTTTTCACGTTTTTTCCTTCTCTGGTTGTATGCTTTGCTATGGCAGCGCGTGAGCATATCTGTTAGGAATGTGCGGTACGATTGTGCCTGCCGAACTAGCGCGCCAGCGGTCTTCCCCACTCCTCCTGGAAGGCCAGTTCTTCGATTCCTTTGCGCTGCGGCGATGTCCAGTCGATCGTCGGGCGGCGCGCATTGGTTTCTTCGTACCCCAGGCGCAGCAGCAGCAGCAGTTCGAATTCGGGTGGCACGCCAAGCAGAGCACCAACCAGCGCCCATTGCGGCGGCAGCTCCTGCGGTGTCGAGACAAACTGCATCCCCATGCCGAGCGACGTCGCCGTGAGCCAGATCGTCTGCACCACTGCACCAAGCGAGATCAGGCTATACAGCCCGGTCAACTCCCCCGGCTGATAGATATCGCGGGCCAGGGCAATACCAAGCAGCATGGGCGAACCGGCCACCAGCCGGCGTGCATCATTGCCGAGCACACGCGGCACCTGAAAACTATTCATCATCGAGGCACCGCGCTCGGTGAACAGATAGCGCACAAACGGCTTCAGCACTGCCGGCATGTTGTCGAAATGAATCCCATCTCGTGTGGCTTCCGCTTCGGCTTCACTAAAGCGGAAGTAGTGGCGATACTGTTGCCAGAAGCGGCCATCTTCCATCAGTTGACGCATCGATGCGCCGGCTACCTCGGCCAGCGCCCGTCGTCGTTCCGGTTCTTCTACCACGATAAAGCGCCACGGCTGTGAATTGAAGTGTGACGGGGCACGCGCCGCCATGGCCAACAGCAGGTGTTTATGCGCCGGATCGATCGGCTGATCGGCAAATGGGCCGTTGGTAGTATGACGGCGCTGAATGGCGTCGAGCAGATCCATGCTACGCCCCATACGGCACCCAAATGTTCTTCCATTGGATGGCCTGCCGCAGCACGACATCGGCGCGTTGCGGCTGGAGCCAGTCGCGGGGCGCAATCATCCAGCTACGCTTCAGGTTGCCGGCCGTGGCCCGCTCGATGGCCGCCGGATCGCTGCCGGCATACCAGATCGCATCCACATCGGCATGCTCGGCCAGTACCAGCGCTAATGGATCACGCACGCCGGTGACGATATTGACAACACCGGCCGGCACATCGCTCGTATCGAGCACCTGGTAGAAATCGGTGGCCGAGAGCGGCTGCTGCGCTGAAGGGATGATCACCACACTGTTGCCCATTGCGATCGCCGGAGCGAGCAGCGCCACAAATGCCGCCAGTGGCTGAGGATCGGGGCAGGCGATCGCCAGCACCCCGATCGGCTCGGGCATTGCCAGCGTGACATTCCGCAGCGGCGTATGGTGCACCGCACCGTCGTACTTGTCGGCCCAGGCGGCATAGTTGAAGAGTGCCTCGATTGCCGCTTCGACTTCAGCAGCAGCCATGGCGGCAGTATCACCACCGGCCTGCAGGCGTCGGGCAAATTCGGCACTGCGCGCACTCAGGTTCTCGGCAATATAATAGAGAATCTGCGCCCGGTTGTGCGCCGTCTGCGACGCCCAGCTGGCAGCCGCATTGCGTGCCGCTTCAACCGCAATGCGCAGATCCTTGCGATTGCCGTCGCCGACCTCGCC
>CALLZL010000458.1 GCA_937859575.1 uncultured Chloroflexota bacterium | reverse complement strand
AAGATAGTGTTGCCCTGGCCGATGCATCGCTGCGTGCCGACATTGCCGCCGGGTATCCACAGCTCTGGCAGCGGATCGAAGCGCGCCGCAACTGGATGCATGCGGCGCTCGGCATCAGCCTGGCCGACGAAGTGCTGCCGCTGTCGGTGGCACCGGCCGGCCTGGCACCCTACTGGCTCATGCCCGATCTGCGCTGTGCCATCGAAACATAAGCACGCCTCGGCGGTAGCCATACATACCCGGCGGCGTAACTATGGCCGATATGCAAACAATTCCACCGGTTACGTTCATATGAACGACACGCATCCTAGCTCTCAATATCGCCTGCATGTCGCCGGAGTAGCCGTGTGCGGCATGTGCCGCGCCGCACAGGAATCACCATGCATCCTGTTGTCACCGCCGACATTCGTGAAGCACCGGCCATACCGGCCGCCGAACTGGCCAGTGCGCTCGATTGGTTGCGCGATCTCTTATTGTGGCAGATTCGCCTGACGCGCGACACCTACGGCGCACTGGCCGATGATGTGTATCGCGGGTTGTATGTGCCGCGTGCTGAAGTCGATATCATTGCCGCCGCATCGGCCGAGCTTCCGGCCGAGCTGGCACGTGAGCGCGCGCAGCTGGTTGCGGCACGCCCGGTGGGCGATTCGCCGCTCGATCGCCTGGCGCCCCTGTTTGGCCTCGATCCATTCGAACGCGATGTGTTGCTGCTGGCACTGGCCCCCGAGCTCGATCTGCGCTTCGAGCGAATCTACGCCTACATTCAGGATGATGTCTCGCGCCGCCGGCCGTCGATCGATCTGGCGCTGCAGCTCTTCTGTGCCACGCCGGCTGAGCGCCTCGAACGGCAGGCTGCATTCGAAGCCAATGCGACCTTGCTCCGCGAGCGGTTGATTGTGCTGTTTGAAGATGGCCAGCGCCGCCCGCCACTGCTCGCGCACTACCTGAAGCTCGATACCCGCATCGCCGCCGAACTGCGCGGTGTAGCTGCACCACTCGATGCGGCGATCACCCCCTTCACCCGCCTCGATCAGCCGCAACGCTCGCTGAGCGATCTGGTATTGCCTGCCGATCTGGTTGCACGCCTGCGCCACAGCACCCGGCCCGCGACCCTGCTGGCATTGCAGGGCGGCTACGGCAGCGGCCGCCGTGCCCTGATCGAAGCGCTCTGCACCGAACAGCAACTGCCGCTTTTGAGTGTCGATATGGCATTGCTTGCCACCTTTGATCCGGCCCAACCCGGCGCACCAACCCCCGACGAACTGCTCCAGCGGGTTGTCCGCGAGGCGCGCCTACGTCATGCGGCACTCTGCTGGCATGCCGCCGATCGGGTGCTGGCCGAAGCCGAGCTCGGCGCATGGGCGCGCGCCCTGCTGGCAGCGCTCGATAGTTTCGGCGGCATCGCCTTCCTCACGATCGAACAGCCATGGGAATCGCGTGGTGCCCTGCGTCGTACCCGTTTCCTGCGCATCGAACTGCCGCCGCTCTCATATACCGGCCGCGAACAGATCTGGCGTCAACGGCTGATTGATGCCGCGCCGGAAGAAGCAACGATTGCCGCAATCGCCAGCTCCTTCCGCCTCAGCGGCGGCCAGATCCGCGATGCCGTCGCCATGGCGTATGCGCTCGCCGGCTGGCGCGGCGAGCATGCCACGCCGACGGTTGCCGATCTGTATGCGGCATGCCGCGCCCAGTCGAGCGGCCGCCTCGATGCGCTGGCGCACAAGATTCGCACCACCTACAGCTGGGATGATATTGTGCTGCCGGCCGACCAGGTCGCCCAGCTGCGCGAGATCTGTGTGCAGGTGCGCCAGCGCCGCACGGTACTCGAAAGCTGGGGCTTTGATCGCCATCTTGCCATGGGCAAAGGGGTGAATGCGCTCTTCGCCGGCCAATCCGGTACCGGCAAGACCATGGCGGCCGAAATCATTGCCGCCGACCTGGGCCTCGAACTCTACAAAGTCGATCTCTCGTCGATGGTGAGCAAGTATATCGGCGAAACCGAAAAGAACCTGGATCGCATCTTTACGGCGGCCCGCGAGGCAAATGCCATCCTCTTCTTCGACGAAGCTGATGCGATCTTCGGCAAGCGCAGCGAGGTGAAAGATGCCCATGATCGCTATGCCAATATCGAAGTCGGCTACCTGTTGCAGAAGATGGAGGAGTACGACGGGGTGGTGATCCTGGCGACCAATCTGCGCAAGAATCTTGACGAGGCATTTGTGCGCCGCCTGCATGTCGCGATCGAATTCCCCTTCCCCGAAGAACCGGATCGGCTGCGTATCTGGCGCAAGGTCTTTCCACCCGAAGCACCGTTGGCCGCCGATGTCGATCTCGGGTTTCTGGCGCGGCAGTTCAAGCTTGCCGGTGGCAATATCCGCAATGTCGCGCTCTTTTCGGCCTTTCTATCGGCCGAAGCGGGCGAGATTATCACCATGGTGCAGATCATACGAGCCATCCGGCGTGAATACCAGAAGATCGGCAAACTGGTAACGGCTGCCGAATTCGAGCGGTTTCTGGCGATTGCACGAACATAAACCAGGCGCAGGGGAAGAACACAACAGGAGCATTCGTGGCCGATTCGCTCCACAAACACGCCGATCCACAGCGTCAGAGCCCATCACGCACACCGCTTGCGCAACTGGCTGCCGAAGAGCAGGCGGCTGTTATGGCAACCGAAACAGTGCTGCATCCGGCGGCGGAAACACCACCTGCCGATGCAACCGATCCGGCTGCTCGCCATGCAGCGATCCTGGCCGATCCGCGGCTGCTGGCGGCAGGTGCATCACGCCGCATGAGCCTGATGCGCTCGCTGCAGCGGAGCGCCGGCAATAGCTATGCCGAGCGGGTGCTTGCGCATACCCCCCCTGTGCAGCGCCGCGAAAACCCGCAAGAGACGACCGATCGCGAGCCGACCGAGGCCGAGAAGCAGGCCGCGCTTGCAGCTGCGGCGGCGGCTGAAGGCCAGGCGACCGGCGCGCAAGAACAGGGTGCCCAGCAGGGTTCGCAGGCACGCGCCGCCGGTGCAACCGAAAAGGCTGCCGGCGAGAGCGCCAAGGCGCGTGCGGCAACCGCTTCGGCCGCTGCCGGCCAGGCCGCCACCGAAGCGAAATCGGCTAGAGCCGACAACAAGCCCACACCGGGGCGCGCCGGCCAGGCGGGTGGCGCGGCTCCAGCTGCTGAGGCTGCCGGTGCGGCAGGCTCACCCCCCACAACAAGTGAGCATGCACCGGCCTCACCCGCCGACGATCCCGGCT
>CALLZL010000457.1 GCA_937859575.1 uncultured Chloroflexota bacterium | reverse complement strand
AGGCGATGAATCAGCTGCTCGAAGAGAGCTATGTCCGCCCTGGAAGCCCCCGTGGCGCGGCCGGTGTGGTGCCGGCACTCGATCTGAGCGAGACCGAAGACGCCTTTCATATCGAAATGGCGGTGCCGGGCCTGAAGCATGAGGATCTTGAGATCACCTTCGAGAATAACATCCTGACGATCAAGGGTGAGCTTCGCAAGGAGGAAGAGAGCACCAAGCGCAACTATCATCGTGTCGAACGCCGCTTCGGTGTCTTCCAGCGCTCGCTGACACTGCCGTCGCGCATTAATCCCGAGGCGATTAATGCGGCGCTCAACAATGGCGTGCTGCGTGTCGATATCCCCAAAGCCGAAGAGGTGAAGCCGCGTCGCATCAGCGTCGCTGTCGAAGCCTGAGCCGACACCGGATCCAATGCAGAGGCGTGCGAATCGCTGATTCGCACGCCTCTGGCGTTCCTTCGCCGCCGCCGCCGCATTGCCGCGGCGAAAATTTTACACATGTGTTCAACGTTTTTCAGAACGGTGTTAAGACTTACCCGACGCTTTCATGCCCTCCCATGAGACAGCACACCGCCTGATGTATCCATCCTCATGACGGTAAACATCCCCACCGATACCGGTCGATCCGATCTAAGCATGAGAACAACGCATGACGCTGCGATCTGCATGCGCTTCCCCACAACCGGAACAGTGCCGGCCGCGCCGCGTTCGTCATCACAACGGCTACCTGCCATACCCCCCAACCGCCTGACAACCGGCTGATTACTTTTTACAGAAAAGACTCGACATCAGATACACTTCATGCTATTATCATAAAACATTACACTCTGATGCCGTTGCCGGTCATGTCAATCCGGTTGCAGCCGGTCATACCGTCAGGTTTAGCCGATGAGGAGCGCCATTATGCGGCTCGATCTCAGCAGCAAGCGTGCCAAGAAGCTTGTTCGGGAGCACGAATTGACCGAAGAAGAGATCCTGCAGATCGTCGCATCAGCGCGTATCAACCTGGCAACATTTGATCCTGAATACCGCACGAATGTCACCCAGATCGCCGATGATCTTGCCAAGAGCCGGCCCACCATTTATGGTTGGGCCGATCGTGCGCTTGCGGCCACAATTCACTCACTGCGCAATATTCGTACCGGCCGGCCGCCCAAAGAGCGCGATCGCAACGGTGATTATTCGTAGCGAGAGAAGGCCCATCTCGGCACATTGCTTGCCATGAGCCTGAGCTATCGTTATAGCACGTGTGTCGTAGGAAAGAACTGTATGCTATAATGAGTCAGAACACCTGCATTGAATCATCATCCGGGTGTACCCCACACACGCAAGGTAGGAACAGCCTATGGATCCACAGCTGACCAGTCAGATCGTTCCGATCGAAGAGGTCAGGGTCATCGAGGAATGCCTCGTGCGCCTGGCGGAAGACACAAGCGGCAATCATATCCTCCTGCTCGACAAGAGCGGCCAGGTCATTGCATCGCAGGGTGATGGGAACCGACAGGATGTCACGGCACTCGGCGCTTTGATCGCCGGTACGTTTGCCTCATCACGTGAAGTGGCCAAGCTGCTGCGTGAAAAGGACTTCCGGCAGTTGTTCACCCAGGGTGTGCGTGAGAACATCTTCATTGCGCTGATCGAAGATCAATGGATTCTGTGTATCATCTTCAATAAGGGTACCCACATCGGGCTCGTAAAAGTGCTGACGAAAAAAGCAACCGATGAGCTCAGTCTCGTACTCGAGCGCGTTCGCGATCAACAAAAAGCTCGCGACGACGTCCTCGGGTCATCGTTCCGTACTTCGATGGAAGACACCATCGACCTGCTGTTCCGGGACTGACCGGATTGGATACGCGAGCACGTAGTACGCTGTGCTACACTGGTGTGCGAGAAGATCTATGGCTTTGATCAATGTCGCCGCGCGCGAAATTCACTGCAAAATCGTCTATTATGGGCCGGGCATGAGCGGCAAGACGAGTAATCTGCAGTATATCCACAATCAGGTTCCACGCGATGCCAAGGGCGATCTGCTCTCGATTGCAACCGAGACGGAACGTACGCTGTTTTTTGATTTCCTGCCGCTTGATCTCGGCAAGGTGCGCGGCTTTCAGACGCGTTTTCACCTCTATACCGTACCGGGGCAAGTGCTCTACGAGCGAACGCGCGTCGCCGTGCTGAATGGTGCCGATGGGGTTGTCTTCGTGGCTGATTCGCAGAAGCATAAGCTCGAAGAGAATATTCGTAGCCTGCGTGAACTGGCCGTCAATGTGACGAAGCAGAACAAGAAGTTCCAGGAATTCCCGGTGGTTCTGCAGTATAACAAACGTGATGTTCCGGGTGCACTTCCGCTCACAACGCTCGACAAATACCTGAATGCAATGGGATGGCCACGTTTCGAGGCCACGGCTGCCACCAATGGCAGTGGTGTGTTCGATACCCTGAAGGCAATCAGTAAGCTCGTGATCAGCAAGCTGTGAGGCTATGGCACTGTCAGGCGATCTGAGTGAGTTTCCACTCACCGATATCATCCAACTCGTCGATCTCAGCAAACAGACGGGTGCCGTCCATCTGCAGGGCCAGCGCGGCCAGCAGGTGTACGAGGGCTGGCTGTATTTCCGCGACGGCAAGATCATCGGTGCCAAGATGGGTACTACCGCACCACTTGAAGCCGCCTATCTCTTCTTCACGTTTCATGCCGGGCCGTTTCGCTTCTACGAAGGCATGCTTCCCGAAACACCAACTATCTCGCAGAGCAACGAAATGATCATCATGGAGGGCATCATGCGCCAGGATGCCTGGTCGGAAGTTGCCAACCAGGTTCCGTCGCTCTCGATGATTCCTCGCCTGGTGCCGAACCCATCGGCGTCGGGTGGTGAGATCAGCCTCGAAGCCGATGAATGGCGCGTGCTGACGATGGTCAACGGCCGTAATACCGTAGCCCAGATCGCACAGCGCAGTGGCCTCGGCGAAATGCGTACTAGCGAGATCGTGGCTCGCCTGCTGCGCGACGGGTTGGTCGAAAAGCGCGACATTCTGCTTTCCGAGGCGCTCTTTCCTGATCTCGAGCGCATAGTACTGGCGGCTCTCGGAACATCGGCGCGCGCATTGGTGTACGAATCCTATACCCGCGCCGGTATTAGCGATCAGAATACGGCAACACGCGAACAGATCACGGCGGCGCTTGATTTCTTTGAAGCCGCCGCAACCCGCGCTTTCGGCAGCGCCGCTGTGCGCCAGCCGGTAACCGATATGCGTGCCCTGGCACAGCAGGTGTTGAGTAGCCTGTAAGATCGTCGGGTAACGCCATTCGGCAATCCGCCCGCGCCGATGCCGGTGTGTACCGGTATAACTACAAACGCTGCGACCCTGCCCATGTCGCGTGGGGAGGGTCATTTGTTGTGAGGATCTTGTGTACGCGCTGATCAGTGTTTCCGACAAACAGGGGATCGATTCATTTGCCGCCGGATTGCAAACACTCGGCTATACGATTCTGTCAACCGGCCAGACTGCACGCCATCTTGCGGCGGCCGGTATCGCTACGCGCCAGGTGAGTGAGATCACCGGGGTCGCCGAAATGCTCGACGGCCGTGTCAAGACACTGCATCCCGCGATACATGGCGCCATCCTCGCCCGGCGTGATCGGGCGGATCATATGGCAACCCTGGCCGTCAACGGCATTACCCCGATCGATCTGGTGGTCGTCAATCTCTATCCGTTTGCCGCCACGATTGCCCGGCCGGATGTGCGCTTTGATGAAGCGATCGAGCAGATCGATATCGGCGGCCCGGCATTGATACGTGCCGCTGCCAAAAACCACGCCGCTGTGGTACCGATTGTCAGCCCTGCCGATTACGAAGAGGTATTGGCAGCACTGCGCATGGGTGGTATGTCTTCCGAGCTGCGCCGGGTATTGGCGGCCCGGGCTTTCGCCCATACCGCTGCCTATGATGCGGCGATTGCCGGCTACCTTACCACTGAGCCGTTTCCAGCAACGCTGCCACTGGCATTCGCAAAGGCTCAGGATCTGCGCTATGGCGAAAACCCGCATCAGCATGCCGCACTCTATGGCTCTTTCGATCACTACTTCGAACAACTGCACGGTAAAGAACTTTCGTATATCAATATTCTCGATATTGCGGCTATTCAAGAACTGATCGAGGAGTTCGATCCGGCTGTGGGTGCAACCCTGGCGATCGTCAAACACACCAATCCGTGTGGCGTCGGCCAGGGGCCAACCCCGCTCGCTGCCTGGCAGCATGCCTTTGCCACCGACCGTGATGCGCCGTTTGGTGGGGTGATCGCCCTGAATCAGCCACTCGATCTGCCACTTGCCGCCGCCATCGACGAGATCTTCTCCGAGATTATTATTGCACCGGCGTTTGAGCCGGCAGCACTCGATCTGCTCACAAAGAAGAAGAACCGCCGCCTGATCCGTGCGCTGCGGCCGGTGACCTACCCCGGCATCATGCTGCATAGTGTGCCGGGTGGGGTGCTGGTGCAGCAGGCCGACCGGGCACCGCTCGATAACGAGGATTTGCGGGTTGTTACCCGACGTGCCCCCAGCGACCCGGAGCTGCGCGCCCTGCGCTTCGGCTGGCGGGTTGCCAAGCATGTCAAATCCAATGCGATTGTCTATTGTGCGGCGGATCGAACACTCGGCATCGGCGCAGGGCAGATGAGCCGTGTCGATAGTTCGCGGATCGCTGCCGCCAAAGCACAGCATGCCGGCCTGAGCCTGGCCGGCTCGGTACTTGCCAGCGATGCCTTCTTCCCGTTTGCCGATGGCGTAGAGGTCGCCGCCGCCGCCGGGGCTACCGCAGTGATCCAGCCGGGTGGCTCATTACGAGACGAAGAGGTTATTGCGGCCGCCGATCGCCATAACATGGCCATGATCTTTACCGGTCGGCGTCATTTTCGCCATTAAACAAGGATTGTTACCGTGGAATTACGTTATGACACGCACGGCCTGATTGCCGCAGTTGTGCAGCATGCACGCAGCGGCGAAGTGCTGATGCTCGGCTATATGAATGAAACTGCGCTCCAACAGACGCTCGCAAGCGGCCTGGTGACATTCTGGAGCCGCAGCCGTGCGGCGCTCTGGCGCAAAGGCGAAACAAGCGGTAATCTGCTGCGGCTGGTCGAGATCCGGCCGGATTGCGACGGGGATGCGTTGCTGGTGCTCGCCGAACCTCCCGGGCCGACATGCCATACCGGTTCGCCGAGTTGCTTCTTTCGCACCCTCGATGATACCGCTGCCGAGCGTACACCGGCCATAACAGTCGTGACCCGCCTGATCGCCCAGATCGCGACACGCGCCGCCGAGCGCCCGGATGATTCCTATACTGTCAGACTCCTCAGCGGCGGCGTGGATCGCATCGGTAAGAAGATCGGTGAGGAAGCGGCCGAAGTCATTATCGCCGCCAAAAATAGCTCGGCTACCGAACTGACCTGGGAGGTCGCTGATCTGCTGTACCATACGCTGGTGCTGCTCCAGGATCAGGGGCTGCCGGCCGAGGCGATCTGGCGCGAGCTTGCACGCCGGTATAAGGCGTAGGAAACGTCATGCATCTGCCATCATCCGAACCGGACGCAACACCGGCAACTGCCGCAGCACGATCTCCCGACGCACAGCAGGCCGTTGCGGTGATTGATCGTTTGCAGCGCACCAATCGGCTCTTGCTGGCGCTGGCACAGATCGTTGAACCGGATGCGATCCTGCCGACCGCATGCCGCGAACTCGCGACACTCTTGCCGGTCTCCGGGTTGCTGGTGGCGACGATACATGGCGCGGAATCGATCGCTGAGCGCCACAGTTTTGGAGAACCGCTTGCACCGCCGGCGGCCGAAGCGCTCGAACAACTCGGGCTGCGTTGTATCAGTAGCGGCAGTGCCCTGATGGCACGCACGCTCTCGCCGCTTCCGGTATCGACCGGTATCACGGCGCTGGCGGCACTACCGTTGCGCACCGGCGAACACCTGGCCGGCGCCCTGTTACTGGCAAGCCGCAATGAATACTGGCCCGCCGAGCAGTGGGAACTCCTGCTGGCACTGGCTGATGCTATCGCAACCGCCATGAGTCGCGCCGAGCGCCAACGCGAAGGGCGACGGCAACGTGCCCATGCCGAAGCGGTTCTGGCTCTCACTAGTGCGACGTTGCTCCTGGTTGATCGCACAACCCACCGCGTCATCGACGCCAACCCGAGTGCCGAAGCACTCACCGGCTACCCACATAGTGAGCTCCTACAGCGAACTCGTGATCAATTGATTGGCCCGGCCGAACCAGTACTGCCGCAAGCGGATGCCCTGGCCGAACGTGAAGCGATTGTCTATCGGCGCGATGCCACACCAATACCGGTGCTGATCGCCGAGTCGTCGTTCAACGCCCAGGGGCTCGATATCGATCTCCTCACAATCCGCGAATTTGGCCCATACCAGCAGCGGATCACCCATCGAATGAAGACCGGCACCCTGGCTGGATTACAGCGCCTGACCGCTGCAATCGCCCACGAGATCAATAACCCGCTTCAGGCGATTGCCAACTCACTGCATCTGCTGCTCCACCACGAGCTAAGCGACGACAAGCGCACCCGCTATCTGAGTATGGCGCATACCGAGATCGATCAACTGATCACGGTGGTACGCCATATGCTTGATGTTCATCGCCCGCATCTCGATGGCATGCATCCAGTGGCATTACCCGGCATTATCGAAGGTGTGATACGTACCCATGCCGAGGCACTGCAACGCGGCGGTATTTCGGTGCAGTGTGAGTGGCAGCCGGCATTACCGCCGGTGCTGGGGGTGGCGATCGATCTGCGGCGCGTATTCGATACCCTGATCCGGCGGGCATTGGTCGTGATGCCGGCCGGCAAAGTGCTGACCATTCGCGGCAGTAGTGTTGCGGTTGCAGGCGGGCAGCAAGTAGTGGTGGAATGTGCCGATCATGGCTCGATCCTCGCCCCCGAGGAACTCAGCCAGCTGTTTGAGCCGTTCTATAAAACGAATGCCGATACGACCGGCATGGGGTTGCCGATCTGCTATAGCATCATTGCGCAACACGAAGGGCAGATGAGTGTGCGCAGAAGCGATGTCGGCAGCATCTTCGAAGTGCGCTTACCGGCACTACCCAACCAACCGATCGACTCAGCGCGCCCCGATCAGGCGCCCGCCGGTACGCAAACCCTGCAGTAACAGCAGCAGCAACAGCGATCCGATCACCGTCCAGAGCAGATCGAAACGGATTATTCCGATCCGGATCGTCAACAACCCCGGCAGTGCCAGCACCCTCTCGAAGATCAAAATACCAACAAAGACGCCGATTACCCCAACGATAATCGAAACAACGATAACCAGCATGCCGCGCGGGCTGAACCCCAGGAGCAGTTCGGCAAACGCACCACAGATCCCGGCGATAACCAGCACAATCGAGAGTTCAAGCAGATCCATGGTATCCCCCTTCTATAGCGACATGCCGAATCATTGGATTGCTCCCAGCGATCATCTGTTCCGCGCTCTGCTGTCGTATCGACGCAATCGACGTGCTCCGATTGCAACGACGATGCCGCCAGCTATCATCGCCGCCAGTGTCGCAAACTCCAACACCGCACCGAACTGCGGCTGCGCCGCATCGAGCACGCCGAACGGCATGATCAGCGGAGCTGTGAGCGTCGAAAGCAGCGCGAATGCCGCATTATCGGGCCGGCCGGCAAATAACCGTACTATCAGCCGTGCCAGCAAAAGCCCTTCGCACGCCCCGACACAATAGAGAAACACTGGCAGGAAGCGCATCTCATACTTTTGTATGGGATCAATATCAGCCATGTGTCAGTAGATTACAATCGCCTTTCAGGTTTTAATAGGCTAAGCTGCCATCACACAACGTGACGCATCGCACGCCATTATACCAGTGGAGGGAACCAGTGATCAACGCAACGACACAGACACTCCTACGCGGCACACGCGGCGTCGCCACCAGCCGCCGCCTGACACTGCCGTTCTTCTGG
>CALLZL010000456.1 GCA_937859575.1 uncultured Chloroflexota bacterium | reverse complement strand
GGGCCGGCCCCACGTGCCGATGCCGAGTGTATTGGCCTGGCGTGTGCTGCGCTGCGTGCTGCCGGAGTAAACGCGTTTCGGGTGCGTGTCGGGCATATTGGTCTGATCCGCGCTGTGCTGGCGGCACTTGGGCTCACGGAGCGCACCCAGGGCATGCTGATCTGGAGCCTTGAGCGCATGCGAACCCACGGGCTTGATGCCGTGCGTTCGCGCCTGACCGATCACGAGGTATCGGTTCCATTGGATCCGGCCATGCTCGAAGGGATCGATGATGCCACGGCCGAGGCGTTGCTGTTGCATGCCCTGCGCGAGATCGGTGTCAATTTGCGCTTTGGAACCCGCCCGCCCGAACAGATTGTGGGCCGGCTGGTACGCAAATTGCGTCGCGATGATCCGCAGCCACGGATCGAGCGGGCGCTGACGCTGCTTGCCGAGCTGGCAGCCATCCATGGCCGGCCGGATGTGGTGCTGCCGCAAGTCCGCCGGTTGCTTGAGGCGTATGGTCTTCCAACCGATGCGTTGAGCGAGTTGCGCGCCATTCTCGATCTCTCGCTGGCGCATGGCGTTGAACCCGCACACCTTGAGGTCGATATGGGCCTTGGTCGCGGCTTACATTACTATACCGGCGTGATCTTCGAGATCTATTCACTTCATGATATTCAGCTGTGTGGCGGCGGGCGCTACGACGATCTAGTGGCGACGCTTGGCGGCCGGCAACCGACACCGGCTGTTGGGTTTGCCTATGGCCTCGAACGGGTGGTGGCGGCTGCCGCGCCGCAGCCGGTTGAGAGTGCACCGGTGGTGCTGGTGGCGGCAACCGATGACGCCAGCCATCCGTATGCGGTCGAAGTGGCAAATGTGTTGCGTGCTGCGGGGTATATTGCGGTTGCCGATGTGCGTGGGCGCAGCCCGGCGGGGAATCTGCGGGTGGCATCACGGCGCGAATTCCGCTTTCTCGCACTCGTCGGGAGCGCCGAACAGGCACAGCGTGAAGTGATCTGGCGCGATCTTGAGCAGCGCGATGATCAGCGTGTTGCGCTTGCTGCGTTGCCGACGATCAAGCCTTAAACATTGATCAAGAGGGTGTAACCCGGTGTGAATGATCATGGCTGCACCCGTAGCGCCCGACACACAGGAAACTCGTATGCGTATTGCAATCGTTGGTGCCGGTGGAGTTGGTGGTTTTTTTGGCGGGTTATTGGCGCATGCCGGCCACGATGTGTCGTTTCTGGCCCGTGGGGCGCATCTGGATGCGATCCGGCGCAATGGCCTGCGCATCGAGGCGCGGCAGGGTCGTATGACGATTGATCCTGCCGCGGCAACCGATGATCCGGCAGCTATCGGGCAGGTTGATCTCGTGTTGCTGTGTGTCAAAACCTACAGCCTTGATGGGGTGTTGCCTGCCCTTCAGGTGCTGGTTGGGCCGGAAACCGCGGTGCTAACGCTCCAGAATGGAGTTGAAGCATACGCACAAGTAGCAGCGGCTGTCGGGTCGGCGGCGGTGTTGCCGGGTGTGGCCTATTGCGAAGTGGCAGTACGCGAACCGGGTGTGATCTTCCAGGGTGCGGCGGTGGGGCGGAATTGGTTTGGGGAGGCGGCCGGCCCTCGGAGGCCACGAGCGCAGGGGGATGGGGGCGCGCTGACGGGCGCGGGGGGTGGGCTTGTGTTAAATGAGCATATTCTTGGTGCGATCTGGACCAAGTGCTGTTTTATCTGCGCGATGAGTGGTGTCACCGCATTGACGCGCCAGCCGCTCGGGCCGTTGCTTGCCGACGCCGAAGGGCGCGAACTGCTGCTGGCAGTGATGCGCGAAGCCCATGCGGTGGCGCTGGCGCAGGGTGTATATTTTGAGGCCGATCCGGTTGAAGCCGGCCTGTTGGCAGCCGAGCGCTTCCCACCCGAGGCAAAGTCGTCGATGTTGCGCGATCTTGAGCGTGGCGGCGAGCTTGAAATCGAGGCACTCAACGGGGCGGTTGTGCGCCTGGGCCGTACCCTCGGGGTCGCTACGCCCGTCAACCAGGCCGTCTATGCAGCATTGCGTTTTGCGCAGCCGCTTCCCGGTGGCAGGGCATGAGCCATCGTATACGCATCTCGCTCCTGGCATTGCTTGCTGTCACGATTGGTGTCCTCGGAGTGCTGGCGGCCGGCCTGCCGGGCATCCGTTTTGAACCGGGCCGGCCGCTGCTCTACCAGCTCTTGTTTGCGGGATCGCCGAGCGGGACCCCGGCCGTTCCCGGCAGCGGCGGGATGTCGATCCTGCTGGTACTCTTCTGGAGCTCGCTGGCGATTGTGGCGCTTGGCGCGATCTTCTCTGCCTCATTCCGCTCCTGGCTGATCCGCACACTGCCGAGCTATCTGTTATTTATCGTCGGCCTGATTCTGGTACTTTCCGCAATCAACCCGCAGCTGACCGGTGGTGGCGTGGCACAGGAGTTTAGCCCGCCGGCCGAGGTCGAAGAGGTGCCGCTTGGCGATCCGCTCGGCCCGCCGCCCGATCTGGTGCGTCAGCCGCCGGCCTGGATCGCCCCGTTGCTTACGCTGCTGCTGGCACTTGGTGTAACGGCGCTGATCTGGCGTGCCGGCCGGCATGTGATCGCACGGCGGATGCCACCGGAAGAGGATCTGGCCGTGCAACTGGCTGCCGGTGCTGCTGGTGCCGCCGCCGAGATCGCGGCTGGTGCTGATCTGCGTGATACGGTCACCCGCTGTTATCGTGACATGGAACAGCTGGTACAGCATGAACGCGGGATTGGTCGTGATCGCGCCATGACTCCACGTGAATTCGAAGAGCGCCTCGTGCGCGCCGGGTTTGATGATCGCCACATCCGCCGGCTCACGCGCCTCTTTGAGCGCGTGCGCTATAGCCCGCGCCCGCCCGACGAGCGTGACGAACGTGAAGCACTTGCCTGCCTGCGGGCGATTGCCGAATATGGGGTTCGGTCATGAAACGTCGCGTGCTGGTTATCGGCATCATCCTGAGCCTGGCCGGCTGGATCGGCCTGGCGGCGCGTGGTGCGATCGAAGACGCGATCGTCGAGCCGCTCTTGCTGGGGGTATGGGTTTCGTGGCAGATTCTCGATAGCCTGCCGCAGGCGATCATCTGGGCTGGGCTGTTGGTATTGCTGGGCGCGCTCACATTGCGGGCGGCGCTCGGCCCGGCCGGGCTGATGTTGCAGCGCCCTGCCAGCGTGCCGCGTGAGGGGCGTATCGACCCATGGCGACGCCTGTTTCTCTTTGCCCGTCGTGATCGCTATTCGCGCTGGCGCGTAGCGCAGCGCATGGCCGGCCTGGTGATGGAGCAGATCGCCCTGCGCGAACAGGTCGGCGTTGCTGCGGCACGCCGGCGTATCGAGGCCGGAGCACTGGCGCTTTCCGACGAAACGCTGCTCTTCCTGCGTGCCGGCCTGGTGGCGCACCGGCTTGAGATACAGCGTGGTGCAGCCGACCCGCTTGGCGTGGATCCGGCGCATGTCGTGGCCGAGGTAGAACGGCTTCTTGAGACGTTATAGGTGCGTGGCGCATGCGGCGCTTCAGAAAGGGTGATAGAACGCATGGAGATACGCGATGTGGCGGCGATCAGCAATCGGGTGGTTGATGAAGTTGAGCGAGCGGTGATTGGTAAGCGGCCGCTACTGGCAAAGATCATGGCGGCAGTGCTGGCGGGTGGGCATGTGCTGCTTGAAGATTACCCAGGGCTGGCGAAGACCTTGATCGCACGCAGCTTTGCGCTGGCGCTTGGGCTAGAGTTCAAGCGCATTCAGTTCACACCTGATCTGTTGCCGGGTGATATCACCGGCGGCTATGTCTTCGATCGGGTACAGAGCCGCTTTGAGTTGCGGCGCGGGCCGATCTTCGCCAACATCATCCTGGCCGATGAGATCAACCGGGCTTCGCCGCGCACCCAATCGGCACTGCTGGAGGCGATGCAAGAGCGGCAGACGACCCTTGAAGGTGAAACGCTGGCGTTGCCGGAACCATTTATTGTGCTGGCCACCCAGAATCCGATCGAATATGAGGGTACCTTCCCATTGCCGGAAGCACAACTCGACCGCTTCCTGCTCAAGCTGTCGGTTGGGTATCCGAGTGTTGTCGAAGAGCGTGAAATTCTTGGGCGGCGGCGCGAGCGGCGGCGTGATGACGTAGCGATCAGGCCGATCACCGATCCGGCCGAGGTGCTGGCCATGCGTGAAGCGATCGAAGATGTGTATGTTGATCCCGATATCGAAGGGTATATTGTCGAACTGGTGGTTGCCACGCGGCGTGACTCGCGGGCCGCCGTGGGGGCTAGCCCGCGCGGCTCACTGGCATTGCTGAAACTGGCCCGGGCGCAGGCGGCACTCGACGGGCGTGATTTCGTGATTCCGGATGATGTGAAGGAGTTTGTCAGGCCGGCACTGGCGCACCGGATCATTCTGGTACCGGATCTCTGGATGCAGCGGCGTGCCATCGACGAACTGCTTGGCGCGGTGATGCAGGCGGTTGCGGTGCCGGTACTTGGCGAGGCACGCTGATGCGCAGCCTGGCGCTGCCGGTTGCGCTGGTGTATGTGCTGGCACTGGCCGGCCTGCTGACGCTGAGTGGTGCGCTACTGGCGCTCGCGATCGTGCCGGCGGTCTTTGTGGCGGCAGCACTGCTGCGCGCCCCGACACAGCCGCAGTTACAGGTGACGCGGACGCTGAGTGCCGATCGGATTGCCCCCGATGATCCACTGACGGTGCAGCTTGTGATCCAGAACCAGGGTGATCGAATCGCCGAGTTGACCCTGGAAGATAGTGTGCCGCCCGGCCTGGAATTGAGCGATGGTTCGTCGCAGGTTATGCTGGCCCTTGAGGCCGGTGCCACGGCAACGCTGAGGTATCGGCTGCATGGCCGGCGCGGTTTCTACCAGTTTGGCGCTGTGACAGCCACGGCACGCGATCCGCTTGGGTTGCTGGTGCAACGGGTACATTGCGAGGCACCGGCGCGGCTGATGGTGCTGCCCGAGGTCGTGCGGCTGGCGCAGATCAATATCCGGCCACGGCGCACTCGGATCTATGCCGGTATGATCCCGGCACGCCAGGATGGAGCCGGGATCGACTTCCTGGGTGTGCGGGCGTATCAGGCTGGTGATACGACGCGCCGGCTGAATGCGCGTGCGATGGCACGTTCGGCCGAAGGGTTGTTCGTCAATGAATTCGAACAAGAGCGAGTGGCCGACATCGGTATTATCCTCGATGCGCGGGCACGCAGTGATGTCCGCACTGCCGCTGGTGCGCTCTTTGAACATAGCGTGGGCGCAGTGGCGGCACTTGCACTGGCGCTGCTCGAACGGGGTAACCGGGTGGGCATGCTGATCTACGGCCATGCGGTGGAATGGACACTTCCGGGGTATGGGCGGTTACAGCGTGAACGAATACTGCGCGCCCTTGCACGTGCAACCACCGGCGACCGAGCAGCGCTTGAGAGCCTTGATGAAATGCCGCTCCAGCTCTTCCCGGCGCGTTCACAGCTTGTCGTCATCAGCCCATTGCTGGGCGACGACGCAGCGCCGATTGTCAGGCTCCGGGCACGTGGCTACCAGGTGCTGGTGATCAGCCCCGACCCGATTGCGTACGAAGAACCACTGATCGATGACAACACCGCGACCCGCCTGGCGGTGCGGGTTGCCCGGCTTGAACGCAATCTGCTGATCCGCCGCCTGCGTCAATCGGGCATTATGGTGGTCGAATGGAATACCAGTATGCCGTTTGCCCAGGTTGCGGCGGTTGCATTTGGCCGGTATCGAGGAGCGGTATGATGGATTCTGTTGGCAATCGACTCGCGACGGCTGCCGTCGCACTTGCGGCCGGCATACCATTGCTGGCGGCGATTGTAGATGGCCGCTGGTTACTTGCGATCCTTGCTGTCGTGTTTGGTGGCGGCTGGCTGATCGATCGGCGGCGTGGTCGTGGTCGATGGGCCGGCTTCTGCATGTCCGGCATGGTAGCGGTGCTTGTGATCGGGTTCCTGGGGGGTATGGCAGCGCCGCTGGTGCTGATCGGTCTGCTGGTGGCGTATGTAGCCTGGGATCTTGATCGATTTGCACGCCGCATGGCAGCCGGTGAGGTTGTCGATCAAACAGGGTTGCTGCGATCACACCTGATCTGGCTCGGGCAGGTCGGTATGGTCGCGGCGCTGCTGAGCGGTTTCGCGCTGGCTGTACGCGGGAATCTTGACTTCTGGTTGCTTGTGCCGCTCGCGCTGGCCGTCTTCGTGGCGTTGGGGCGGGTTGTGGTTGTGTTGCGCCGGATCGGCGCGGAGGAAGGATAGCGTGGAGACGACATTGCGGTTTGCCATTCCCTCGAAGGGCAGCCTGTACGATGGAACGGTTGCGTTTCTAGAAGGATGTGGATTGCGCGTGTCGCGGCCCAACCCGCGTCGCTATACCGCAAGTATTCGTGCATTACCCGAGGCCGAAGTGCTGCTTAATCGCCCGGCGGATATTATCGAGAAGGTGGCCGACGGCGAACTCGATCTGGGTATTAGTGGCCTGGATCTGGTGGAAGAACTGCGCGGTGATCGCGATGATCTGCTGGTGCTGATCGACGATCTCGGCTTCGGTGGTGCCGAACTGGTGGTTGCGGTTCCCGAAACCTGGATCGACGTAGCATCCTGGGGTGATCTGGCTGATCTGGCGGTTGAGTTGCATGCCCAGGGGCGACCGTTACGGATCGCCACTAAGTACAAGACGCTGGTACGGCGGTTTTGCAACGACAACGGGATCACCTACTTTCGGCTGA
This sequence comes from uncultured Chloroflexota bacterium, assembly GCA_937859575.1. Classification (GTDB taxonomy): domain Bacteria; phylum Chloroflexota; class Chloroflexia; order Chloroflexales; family Roseiflexaceae; genus CALLZL01. Next base: position 9,041 of record CALLZL010000456.1, on the reverse strand, counting down.
TCGACTCGCAGGGTGCCACCGAGGCGGCACCTGGGCTCGGCTATGCCGATGTGATTGCCGACATCACCGAGACCGGCACGACCCTGCGTGACAATCAGCTCAAGATCGTCGGTGGGCCGATCCTGCGTTCACAGGCGTGCCTGATCGGCAGCCGGCGCACGCTGAGCAGCAACCCGGCGGCACTCGCCGTCGTACGGACAATGCTGGAGTTGATGGAAGCCCGTCAGCGGGCGCGTCGTTTCGTGCAGGTGACGGCCAATATTGCCGGGAATTCGATCGAGGACGTAGGGCGGCGGATCGCCTCACGCCCCGAACTGGCCGGCGTGCAGGGGCCGACGATTGCACCGATCTGGCCGGCCCACGATACAGGCGGCTGGTATATGGTGACGATCATTGTGCCACAGGAACGGATCATGGCGCTTGTCGATCACCTGCGCGATCTGGGTGGCGACGGCATTGCCGTCGTGGCAACACAGTATGTCTTCGGTTCGCAGAGCGAGTTGTACCAGCGGCTGCAACTGCTGCTGGCAGAATAGCTGCTGGTATTGCTGTGCGGTTGGTTGCGAGATAGCGCCCCCAACCGCATACCTCATCCCCCGGCCCCCTTCTCTCCTTTGCGAGAGAAGGGGGAATACCGCAGGATTGAGTGCAGGCATGCTCAGGGCAGATCGGCATTCGGATCGATTCGGTAGCTATTGACGATGCGGTTGAAGGCCGTTTCCCACAGTTCGTCATACGAATCACGCGGCATCACAACCGTCAGCAGCGAGACTTTATCGCCGCGTTGTTCGATATACGACAGCCCGACGATCTGTAGTGGCTCACCGCCGATTTCGGGCTCGGAAGCCCAGGCAATCAAGACACTACCATCGGTCTGTTCGCTGGTTTCGAGGATTTCGAAATTCGGGTCATCACCAAAGACACTTGTAACGAACTCTTCGCCATTGGTGGTGAGATCCTCGATAGTCAGCGTCGTCGCATCGGCGTAGATCGTCACGAAGATGGCGCCGAAACCGCTGGTGGGGAACCATGTCACCGCAGCACGCCCGGTATCGCTGCGATCGGTGAGTTCCCAGTCGGCCGGCACATCGATCGAGAAGAGCCCTGTATCATAGGCGTATGGGGTCAGTTCATCGATCACAAGCTCTTCGGAGCCAGTACCGGCCAGTAGATTTCCACCGACGCTGAATTCGTAGCGGCCGATCTCTTCATCATTCAAATAGAGGACGACCGAGTGATTGCCGTCGGCCCAGCCATTTTCAGGCAACAACGAGAACGAAAAGCCGAGTGCTTCACCATCTTCGGCAACCGGGCCGAGCATACGAGTGCTGGCATCGTCACGCAGGCCATTGATATACCATTCGGCTTCGAGCCACGAGCCCTGGCTGAAATCACCATACCCGACCAGGAAGACCTTCTCATCGTTGGCGAATTCGGTCGTCGGGTCGATCGGATTGTACTGATCATCGGCACCGAGTGCCAGCACCGCATCGCTCACGAATGATGGTATGGCGTCAGGGTCGGCGATGATCATAAACGGGTATGTTCCAAGCGGCTCACCATCGAGGAATGCCTCGACGCGATACTGGGCGCTGACGGGTAATGGATTTTCGTGGGTCAGATTAAAGCCGGCAAATGTGCTCTGCCCGATCGAGAAGATCACCCCGCTGTTGGCATCAGCCAGATCGACACTGGCTTCGGCGAGTTGTTGATCGCGCCAGTAGAACTGGGCCGTTACCTCGCCGCTCTGGGGCCGACCTTCGAACTCGAGTGAGAGATAGATAGTTTCGGTGGGGAAGAAATCTTCGGTTGGATCGACAGGTTCCTGGTTTTCGCTGAGTGATTTGGCGAAGGTGGCATCGATAAGGGTGGCGGCGGATGGCGCGGCCGCCGGTGGTGTGGCGGGCGCACGGGGGGGGGGGGGGGGTTGGGGGTTTGGGGGGGGGGGGACGGGTGGGGGGCGGGGGGGGGTGGGGGTTGCGGGGGTCTCACCGCCGCAGGCGATCAGCAGCGGCACGAGCAAGGCCAGCGACAGGCGTGTGGCGACCACGCGAACGCGATTGGGCAAAGAGGTTGACACGATCGTCTCCTTCAAATGGATGGCAGCGGGCTATTCCGCCTACCTACAGCTTATACCGTTTCGGCTGCCGGGGATGCAACGGCCTTTGGATGTACTTGTATGTACGAACGGTCTGCCGATTCGTCGCACAATGATCGCTATAGAACCGATTCGGTGGCATGGAGGGCTCTCATGGAACGATCCGATCCGTTTCTTAGCGGGCAGGCGGCAGTCAACTGGCGTGAAAGGGGGCACTGGCCGGCCGCATGGGTCGGCTGCGCCGGTGCGCAGGCACCGTTTGTGGCTGCATTTCGCCTGAAGGTGTCGCTGGTTGCACCACTGCTGCTACGTGCCCATGTGAGTGCCGATGAGCGCTACGAACTGCTGCTCGACGGCCGGCGTATTGGGCGTGGCCCGGAGCGCGGAGCGCCGGAATGCTGGTTTTACGAGAGCTATGAGCTGGCGTTGAGCGCCGGGCACCACACACTACTGGCGCTTGTCTGGGCGCTTGGGCCGCAGGCGGCACTGGCACAGATGAGTGTACAACCTGGATTTCTGCTGGCGGCCGAAGCTCCGTGGGGCGCGCAGTTTAGCACCGGCCATGCTGGCTGGGAAGCGCGCCTGATTGATGGGTATCGCTTTCTCGATCCATCACCGGCGCACTGGCGTGGTGCGCGCATTGCCATTGACGGTCAGGCCTTCCCGTGGGGCTATGCTGCAACAGATGACCCAGCGTGGCAGCCGGCGCAACAACTTGGTGCAGCGATGGCTTACCGCAGCGACTGGGAGTTTGAACCGCACCATCTGTTGCAGCCGGGCATGCTGCCGCCGCAGGAAGAACACGACATAATGAGTGGCGTCGTTCGGCATGTCGCTGTTGCCGAAGGGCGGTTGGTGCAGCCTGAAGCTGATCTGCCCCACGAACATGCGGTATGGGCGGATCTGCTGGCTGGGCGGGTAAAGGTGGAGCTGGCGGCCGGCGAGGTACGGCGTGTGATCTTTGACCTTGGGCAGTATGCCTGTGCCTATGCCGGGGCGACGCTCAGCGGCGGCGCGGGTGGGATGCTGCGCATGCGCTGGGCCGAGGCGCTTTTTGAAGCCGACAACTGGCGCGCCGCCAAAGGGGATCGGCATGCCGTTGACGGTAAGTATTTTATCGGCATTGGTGACACCTTTTTGCCGGATGGCGGCATACAGCGGCAGTTCGAGCCGCTCTGGTGGTCGGCCGGGCGATACCTCGAACTCACGGTCGCCGCCGGCAGTACGCCACTGACGATCGAACGGCTCATGCTGCGTTCGACCCGTTACCCACTCGCCTATGAGGGCGGGTTTGCCGCCGATGATCGGCGGCTGGAGCGGCTGATTCCGATTCTGGTGCGTGGTATGCAGATGTGCGCGCACGAAACATACATGGACTGCCCGTACTACGAAGAGCTGATGTATGCCGGTGATACGCGCCTTGAGGCGCTGACAACCTATGTAATGACGCACGACACACGGCTGATACGCAAAGCACTGCAGTTGTTCGATGCTTCGCGCTTACCCTCGGGCCTGACCCAATCACGCTTTCCGAGCCGCCGCATGCAGATCATTGCACCATTTGCGCTCTGGTGGGTCGGTATGGTCTACGACTATGCCTTCTGGCGCGATGATGCCGCCCTGGTGCATGCCTTGCTTCCGGGGGTGCGGGCGACGATCGAAGCTTTTACCCGTTATCGCACTGCCGATGGTCTGCTGCGATCGCCCGAGGGATGGAACACCCTCGACTGGGTGCCGGCCTGGGAGGCTGGTATTCCGCCCGAGGGTGTAGGTGGAATCAGCGGCCTGCTGAACTGGCAGCTTGCCTGGAGCTATGGCCTGGCTGCCGAGCTGGAGATCCATTTTGGCGAAGCGGAACTCGCGGCGCGCCTGCGGCGGCTGGCAGCCGAACTCGCCGAACGGGCTACGGCTACTTTCTGGAATGAAGCACGCGGCTTGTTTGCCGATGATCCTGCACAGACACTGTTTTCGGAGCATACCCAATGTATGGCACTGCTCAGCGGGTTGCTTGCGCCGACGCGGCAGGCACAGGTGCTGGCGGGCTTATTGCACGATACCGATCTGGCAGAGACGACGATCTACTTCCGGCATTATCTGTTTGAGGCGTTGTATGCTGCCGGGCGTGCCGATCGGCTGCTGGAGCGTATGGACACCTGGTTTGCGCTGGAGCAGATTGGCTGCATGACCCCGCTTGAATCACCCGAGCCGAGTCGTTCGGACTGCCATGCCTGGGGTTCGCACCCGTTATACCACTATGCCGCCAGCCTGCTTGGTGTGCGGCCGGCATCGCCAGGCTTTCGTACGGTACGCATTGCGCCACAGCCTGGCCCACTGACACGCATCAGTGGCCATGTGCCGCATCCGCTAGGGATGATCAGCGTGGCGCTCCAGATCGATGGGCAACACCTGCAGGCGCAGATCGAACTACCAGCCGGGCTTAGCGGCGAACTCCAGTGGGGCATAGCCCGCCATGCCCTGTATGAAGGGCGGCAAAGTATTGAAGCATAGCCGGCACGAGCCCGCCACCGCTACGGTTGTGCCGGACACCGGCCGGCCATTGGTGATCGTCGGGTCGGTTCTATAGCCAAGTGCAAAATGATTGATCATTGGGATCGTGCGCATCTTGCGCACATGCGGGCGGGACGCCCGCGCCCCCAGGATGCGGATGGCTCAAGATTTCTGCACCTAGCTATAGTGGATGGATGAGCGTTGCCATGCGGCAAGCTGATCGCGGGCAGCCTGATAGCCGACCTCAATAATGGCTGCGTGTGCATCAAAATCGAGGACCCGAAACTGTTCGACCGGTGGTTGAATAATCAGATCGGCAAGCCGGCGAAAAGCCGGTGAACGGCTGGTATACACACTATTGATCTCGGTTGCCCGCATGACGCTGCCAAAGAGCGAAGGAGCCCGTATCTTGCGTGCCAGGCCGAGGCGGCCGGCCAGAACACGCCAGCCGGAGACACTCGGCCCGAAATGATACTTGCGGCTTTTATCGTGAGCCGGTGCGGCACTGACGCCGATTACTGTTCCAGCCTCGCACACGTCGCGCATGACATCTAGTGGGAAGTTATTCATCACACCACCGTCGATCAGGATATCGCCATTTTCGTGCTGGATCGGGGCGAAGATTCCGGGAATGGCCGAGCTAGCGCGGATCGCCGCCCATAATGGCCCATGCCGATGCAGCTGCGGCGTTGCATTTGAGAGGTTGCTTGAGATACAGCAAAAGGGCGACCAGAGATCTTCGATCTGCAGATCGGTAAAGAGTTGCTGGTAGAGCCGGGTCACTTTAGCGGTCGCGGCAAACGACACGAACGGGAGGGTCAGATCAAGGAGTTGTTTACGATGCGAGAGGCGTTGTGCCATGCGGCTCAACTCTTCCCAGGTGTAGTCGATTGCGTACCCTGCGCCGATCAGTGCGCCCATACTGGTACCGGCAATCATATCGATCGGGATATTCGCTTCGTGTAGTGCGCGTATGGCACCGACGTGCACATAGCCGCGTGCCCCGCCACCGCCAAGCACGAGCCCGAATGCACGACCGGTCAGGCGGCGTACCAACCGGGCCAGATCAGCCTGGTGGTTGAGGCGCAGATGGTGATGGGTAAAGACAGTACGTGGTGCCAGCCAGGCCATGGTTCCGCGTGGCCGGATGCAATCGGCCGGGTGCTGCAGAACCAGTTCGGTGCGTGTATACCCGGTCTGCTCGGCGAGTGTTTGTTCGATCGGGCCGGGGGTTGGATCATTGCCTGCCTGTGCCACGATCAAGATCCGGTCGGCCTGGCGGATACAGCGACGTGTCCACTGCGACCATGTCGGGTCGGCGACGAACACGACATACTGGTAGGCTGCCATGTGCTGGTTGAGCCAGCCAAGCAATGCCAGGCTGGTCGGATCATCGTCGGTTGTTTGTGCGGCATCGGGTTTATTGAGAGCCGCATTCAGGCGAGCCGCATCGAGCAGGAGGGTTGGCCCGAAGGCGCTGAGCGCATCGGCGAGTTGGTGTGCCAGCCCGCTGATTGCCGTATCCGGATGTGCCGCAACAAGTGTGAAGGTTGCCGCACGTGTCTGGCGGCGGGTCTGCTCGGCGGCTGGTTGTGCCCGCCGGGCGATCAGGCGTGTGATCTGCAGCATGGCATAGGGATGCCGGCTGATCAGGTGCTGGAACAGCTCGTTTGAGAGGCGTACGACACTGCTTTCGCGCATTGCATAGACGGTTGCCGTGCGGGGTTCACCGGTGATGAGAGCGAGTTCGCCCACACATTCGCCGCGCCCGATCTCGTTGAGGATCTTGTGTTCGTTAAGCTGATCGACCAGCATGGCGCACAGGCGGCCGTTGATGACAATATAACAGCTATCGCCGGGCTCACCGGCGTTGAACAACACTTCACCAGGGGCAAGCGAGCGCCATTCCAGCGCGGCCTGTAGTTCGTGAAGCGCCTGTTGTTCGAGTGGGCCAAACAGGCCGGCGAGGGCATCGGCCAGTTGGGTACGCATAATACGCGGCGCACTGGCACGGTGCAGTTGCTGAATCAGTTCAGGATGCCGGGCTGCCAGGTGCTCGAAGCCGGCGTGGGTCAGCTGAAAGAGTAGGCTCGCCTCTTGCGCATAGACATCGGCAACTCGTGGCTGACCGGTCAGGATGCCCATTTCGCCGACACTGACCCCCGGGCCATGTGTGTCAAGCTCGGTGCTCGTTCCGTCCGGCAGATGCATGCGGACTCCCATGCGGCCACGGGCGATGATATAGAGGCTATCGCCGGGGTCGCCCTGCGCAAACAGCAATGCGCCGGCCGGCAGGGTGATTGGCCGGCATTCGGCTGCGATCTCGGCATGGGCAGTGGTATCGAGTGCGGCAAAGAGCGCGGATCCAGCCAGAAGTGCCACGAGATCGACGGGTGGCGGCGCACTGTCATTCACCTGGACCATCCTCCCCGGCGATAATTGCCGGCTTTTTCGACATACAAACGGAGAGAGCTGCGCCGGGCAGTATAGTGGTATCCGGTCGCTTGAGCAACTCTCTACGGGCCAAAACGATCGGCACGAAACACGTCGATCGGAACAGTGGGTTGGCTACCACGCACCAGGCCGGCAACGACATGGCCGCTGTAGGGGCCGAGTTGCAGGCCATTGGCACCATGGCCGGTCGCCAGGAAGAGCCCGCCGACCGCTGCGGTTGCGCCAAGTACCGGCAGGCCATCGGCGGTTGCCGGGCGCAGCCCGACGCGCACTTCGCGCAGGGTGGCCTGTGCCAACCCGGGTGCTACCCGCATCGCCTCGGCGAGCACCAGCTGCACACCGGCAGCCGTGATACGCGCATCAAACCCGGAGCCGGTTTCGCGCGAAGCACCGACCACGACTCGGCTGTCGGGCCAGGCAACCATATAGTGGCCGCGGAAGCCGATGATCACCGGCCAGGTAGCGGTATCGATCCCCGGCAGTTCGAGGTGGGCGATCTGGCCGCGCTGTGGCGCAATCGGGAGCCGCAGGCCGATCTGTGCGGCGATCGCCGGCGACCATGCACCACCGGCGATCACGACCGCACCCCCCATGATCGACTCACCATCGGCGATTACTCCGCCGACACGCTGCCTGTCGATCAGCAGCTGTTCGACCGATGCGCGGCGTGTGCTGAGGCCGCGCATGACGGCTGCCCGAAGCAGCGCATCGGCCAGCAGCCGCCCATCGACACGGGCGGCATCACGGTAGGCAAGCGCATGACGGGTAGCGGCCAGCGGCGGGAAGCGGTGCTGTGCTTCGGCAGAGTAGCAGCTGCAGTGCCGCGGCTGGGGGTGTGCCGCACTGCGCCTGGCGGCGCAGGATGCGCTGCTGCATTTCGGCAAACGGTACATCTTCATCCTCCGAGATCGCCACCAGAAGTTCGCTGCATGGCGCATAGCCGGTATCACCGGCACCATCGGCATTCAGGCGGGCGATGAGGTTTGGGTAGTACTCAACCGCTGCCTGGGCGAAGCGAAACCATTCGAGCGACTCAATGGCACTGGTGGCCGGCGAGAGAATACCTGCGCCGGCACTGGTGGCGCGCCCGGTGTCGGCACGGTCGATCAGCAGTGTGCGTGCGCCGCTACAAACCAGTTCGTAGGCGGTTGCAGCGCCAACCACGCCACCCCCGCAGATGATCGCATCATATGTCATGGAATTCCTCGCTGATCCGGCAGGCTACATATTAGGATAGAATACACCTGTTTCCAGCACTATGGTGGGACACTGTTGCACACAGGAGTCGAGTGATGCAGAACCGTGACGAGATCCGGCTGACGAGCCTGGCCGGGTGTGCCGGCTGAGCCGCAAAAATGGGGCCGGGTGCCCTCACAACAATTCTGGCCGGCTTGCGCCTACCAACACATCCGGATCTGCTGATCGGGCTTGAGGTAAGTGACGATGCCGCCGTCTATCGCATCAGCGACGAACTCGCCCTGGTGCAGACGGTTGATTTCTTCCCACCGATTGTCGATGACCCGTATACCTATGGGGCGATTGCTGCCGCCAATGCACTCAGCGACGTCTATGCGATGGGTGGGCGGCCAATGCTGGCGCTGGCGATTGCCGGCTTCCCGGATGATCTGCCGCCGGCGATCATCCAGGCGATCATGCAGGGTGGTGCCGACAAAGTTGCCGAAGCGGGCGCGGTGATTGCCGGTGGGCATACGGTGGTCGATGCCGAGCCAAAGTATGGCCTGTGTGTCACCGGGGCGATCGATCCGGCCCGCGTGACGGCCAAGGCGCATGCGCAACCCGGCGATGTACTGTTGCTGACCAAGGCGCTCGGCACCGGGCTGATCACGACGGCCGCCCGTGCCGATGCAATCAGCGACCCGGCGCACTATGATGCTGCCATTGCCAGTATGTTGACCCTTAATCGGCGGGCCGCCGAACTTGCGCAGGCGGGTGGGGGGCCCAGTGCGGCCCGCATTTCCGG
>CALLZL010000455.1 GCA_937859575.1 uncultured Chloroflexota bacterium | reverse complement strand
CGCCTCCCGGCGCTCAAGCTGCCGGGAGGCGCGCCTAAAGGCAAGCTATCCATGAGTCCCACCCTTTCGCATTCCTCACCGTCTATCCTGGCCGCAGCGCAGCTCGAGTCATGCCTTCCATCACCCGAGCAGTTCACAGCCGTTTGCGCTGGCGATCGCCGCGATCTGCTCCCAATCCGGTTCTTCGGTCGATGGCGGAGGGATCGTGCGACTAAGTGCAGGCTCGCCCATTTCACGCACCATATTCTCGAAACCGCCGGGGGTCAGGATGAAGAGCATGCGGCACCCGGCCGGGCCGACGGTGTAGCGGTGCGGGATGCCACGCGGCCCGAAGGCATAATCGCCTGCGCGGGCTGTTATGCTGTTACCGCCAACCTCGAAGGTCACTTCCCCTTCGAGGATCCAGAACCCTTCGTCTTCACGATGGTGGACATGGAGCGGCGCCTCGGCCCCCGGCGGCTCGGTAATCTCGATGATCGCCATCTGCCCGCCGGTGTCGGTGCTGCTCGCCTTGATGATCGCAAGGCTGCCGAACCACCAGAGCGCCTCGCCCTCATGGCTGGGAACGAGCATTGGTTTGAGCGTTCGAGCCTGTGTCATTGGTTTCTCCTTTGTCGTACTTTTTCGGCTAAACCGGATCGATTGCGTCATCCGCCAGGAGGACAATACGATAGCGCCAGATGCCGTCGTTGTCGCGTTGCGCCACATGGATGCTGCGCGCCGCAACGATCAGTGCAATATCGCGCGCCTGCACAACGCATTGCGGATTGGCGATAAAGACATGCTCGTCGTGCCAGTGCACCAGCGCGTGTTGTGCAATGGTAGCGCCGTCGCGTGCCGGTGCCTGCCTGCCTGTTGCGAGAACGGCCCCATCGTCGAACAGCGCGGCAAGCGCGCCTGGATCGCGTAGCAGGATCGCGTCCTCGAACAGTGTTTCGAGCTCCTCCGGCGTGGATGCGCTACTACTCATTGTTCCTCCTTATGCCCTGCGGCATCACCCTTGCCACGCTTGGCTTGTGGCTCAGAATAGGCGCGTGAGGGTCGCACTGTCTATACCAGAAAGGTGGTATTGCGTGGCGGCATAGGCGGTGTATACTCTGCCTATGAGCGGTTACGCAAAGCAGCGCGCGCTTGAGCGCATTACGCTATTGGCCGGGCGGTGCCTCGACCTTGCGACCTTCTGGCGCGAGACGAGTGAGGCGCTGGAGCCGGCTGTGCCGCACTATGGTGGCGCCTGCTGGTTTACGCTCGACCCGGCATCGCTGCTGATTACCAGCCACTTCAACTCGATGCGGCTGCAGATCCCGCCCGAGTGGCTGGCGCACGAATACTACGAAGATGATTTTCATAAAGTAGCCGATGTCGCCCGATCTGAGCGCGGAATCTCGACACTGCACGAGGCGACCGGCGGCGATCCGAGCCGCAGCACCGCATGGAACCGCTATGTCCAGCCATATGGTGGCGATCAGGAGTTACTGCTCGCACTACGGAATCCATCCGGCGAAGTATGGGGGATCCTGGGGTTGTATCGATCACCTGACCAGCCGATGTTCGACGCCGAAGAGATGCGCTTGCTGCGCGAGCTTGCACCGCATCTTGGCGAAGGGGCTCGACGCGGCCTGCTAGTCGGCGAGGCTGTGGATCCTGAGAGGCTGGAGGCACCCGGCCTTGTGGTGCTGCGGGAAGACTGGAGTGTCGAGTCGCTGACTTCCGGGGTTGAGCGCTGGCTCGACGAACTGCCCGACGGTGAGTGGGCGGCGCGCGGCAAACTGCCGCCGGCGGTGCTGGCGGTGGCCGGTCGCGCACTGCGTACCGCCGAGCATGCCAATGCGCCCGGTGAGGTTGCTTTCGCACGTGTACTCGGGCGCAATGGCCGCTGGATCGTGCTGCATGGTGCGACACTGGTGACAACCGGCGCGCGCCGTGTGGCGGTGATTGTCGAGCCGGCGCAGCCGGCGCGGATCGCCTCGCTGCTGATGGCCGCCTATGGCCTGACCGAGCGTGAGCAGGAAGTAACTCGCCTGGTGTTGCAGGGTAATTCGACTTCTGAGATCGCCGTGCGCCTGGTGGTTTCGGCGCACACAGTGCAGCAGCATCTCAAGAGCATCTTCGACAAGACCGGCGTGCGCAGCCGGCGCGATCTCGTCGGCAAGGTCTTCTTCGCCTACTATGAGCCGCGTGTGACCGACAATGAGCAGCGCGCTTCTCTGGGGCGGCCGCTGCGCGGTGGCCCGGTGGAGCCGAACGACGCCTCTTAGCTGCGCGCAGCATACCACTTCAACACACGTAAGGCACGCAGCGTATTCCACCTGCTCGGCTGGCCTTCCCCTGCATCGATCGCGACCGGCATCGTGCCGGGGTACTGATTATCGAGCAACCAGCGGCCGTTGGCATCGCACTTCGACACAACCAGGTCGATCGCTTCCGCCATGCGCTCATCGGGCGCAGCACCGGCATTGCGCAGATATTCGAGCCCGCGCAGCAGATCGTAGTGCCACCACGTCGGGAAGGCGAAGCGCGTCCATGCGGCGCCGCCCTTGCGATCCTGCGCGATCGCCGCGCCGGTGGACTTGCGGCGGAAGAGGTGGCGTTCGAGCAGGTACTCCTGCCCGCACAGCCGCGCTGTGGTCACATCCGGGCTGCTCCCACCCGCCCGTTCGTGCTCCAGCAGCGCTTCAAGCACGCAGATCGTGGTATTGAACGACGAGCGTGTCGAGCCGTTGGGCGCCTCGCAGTTCCAGCCGCCGTCGGGCAGTTGCTCGTTAAGCAGCCGGTCGATGATACCCTGAACATCCTGGCCGAAGTAGGCGCCGCTCGCCGCGACCTGCCCGTTGATGCACGGCTCGAGCTCACCGGCGAAGAAGGGGTTGTCGTCGGCCTCCTGCGGGCCGCAGCCACGCCATGTCAC
>CALLZL010000454.1 GCA_937859575.1 uncultured Chloroflexota bacterium | reverse complement strand
GCTCAATGCCACTGCGGCACCAAATGCAAAGCGCGGCGGGGCGAGCCAGGCCGCCGTTGCTGCCAGTGCAACCCCAACCAGCATAATCAGCAGCGTATGACGCCGGTCGAGCCCGCTGCGGCGTAGTGCCAGCCAGGCCGGCACGAGCGATGCCAGCCAGAGCCATGTACTACTGGTTGCCGGCCATGCCCCGTGGTACCAGCTAGCCTGTATCGTTGTGACGGGTACGCCGACCGCCCGCTGATCACCAGCGGGGATGAGCGTCGTACTCTGGATCGAGACAAACAGATCACCACCCGGCTGTGGCGGCACCAGCATACGATACAACCGGCCGGATTGCGCGACAGGCAGTTGTGCCAGGGCTTGATCACCAATCAATACCACAAGCTCCTGCGGCCCAAGATCGCGAATCTCGTCGCTGATCGCCAGGGTGCGCACTGCCAGTTGTACCGGCCGCACCCCTAGCCCCGGCAGACGCAGTTCGGAACGTGCCCGTGTCCAGCGGAAGCTACCAGCTGCCGATTGTTCCACCGGATAGAAGCCTGCCACCAGCGGCAGATCACTGCCCGGCCCATCCTCGCGGCCGACATCAATGGTATAGGCAAAAGGGGGTTGTATCGCCAGCCACAGCACCAGCGCCGCCAGGATGACCAGCAGCAATAGGAGGCGATCTGCCGTGAGTTGGAGCAACAGCCGGGCTTCGCCGATCAGCGCATGCCATGGATGTTGCAGGTGCTGCCGCACCAATCTCATGCTGATTCCTTCTGCATAGCAGCAAATCCAAAAAGCCGACTGTGGCGGTACGGGGCGGATCACACCAGGCTCCGGCGGCTTGCAGAACCTGGCATGTCGTACATTGCAACCCGCTGATTATGGGCGCTGCAATCACACATGTCAAACCAACTTATGGTATAGTTATACCCGAATTACACGTATGACAAGCGGTTCTCGGCGGCTGATGCGACGCATCCCGATGCTGCGGCCGTGCAACGAAAGGTGCTGTTTGAGCACACTACTCTTGATCCGCCATGGTGCGAACGATTGGGTCCATGGCCGCCTGGCCGGGCGTATTCCCGGCGTCCATCTCAACGACGAGGGTCGCCGCCAGGCACAGGAGCTTGCGGCGCGCCTGGCCGATCTGCCTCTCGATGCGATTTATGCCAGCCCACTCGACCGCACAGTCGAGACAGCGCAGGCAATTGCTGCTCCGCGCGACATGACCTTGCGGCTCGTCGAAGGATTGCAAGAGGTCGATTACGGCCAGTGGCAGGGGGCGGAGCTCAAAGAGCTGTACAAACACGAGCTCTGGCCGGGGGTCCAGCACTATCCCAGCGGCACTCGCTTCCCCGATGGCGAAACCCTTGGCGAAGCACAGATCCGGATGGTGACGACGCTCGACAGTTTGCGTTCGCGGCATCCCAAGGGCATGTTCGTGGTTGTTTCGCACGCCGATATCATCAAGCTCGCGGTTGCCTACTATATCGGCATGCATGTCGATCTCTTTCAGCGGCTCGAAATCGCTACCTGCTCGGTGACGGCGCTGCGCTTCACACCGGCTGGGCCACGGTTGTTGGCATTCAACGACGTTGGTTCGATCAGCCATCTGAAGCCGAAACCGGAGGAGCCGGCGGCAGAAAATCAGGCCACACCCACAGATACAACCAGCGAATCGGCCAATGGTGTTGAGGCTCCTGCGCAGCAGGCATAGCCCGACAGACAGAAAAGCATTAGGACTATGGCGAAGTTTACCTATGATCTTGATCCGGTCAACCGGATCACCGCCAGTGCCGTCGGCCAACCTGGCCAGCGTGTTTTTTATGTGCAGGCACGGCGCGGCCGCGAACTTGTGTCGCTGGTGGCCGAAAAAGAGCAGGTCCAGGCGCTGGCGCAGGCAATCGATCGGCTGCTGGAAGAGTTGAGCGAAAAGAACCCGCTGCTCTCTTCTGCCGATGATCTGCTGCTTGCCAGCGATATGAGCCTTGAAGAACCACTTGAACCACGCTTTCGTATTGCCCAGATGGGGATCGGCTACGATGCCGACCGCGATGTCGTGATCTTGATCTTGCAGGGCTCGCCCGACGACGAGAGCGAAGAAGCACCGACGGCACGTTTTGGTGCCAGCCGTGAGCAGATGCGGGCGCTCTCGGATCATGCTGCTGGTGTGGTGGCGCGTGGCCGCCGCATCTGTGGCAACTGCGGTCGGCCCATGGATCCCGCCGGCCATTTCTGCCCGCAGATGAACTAGAACTGGTGAGATGGAAGATAGCGCCCCAACTGCATTGAGCCTGGCCAGTATCTTGGCCTTGCTGGCCAAAGGCGACATGGAGATCCAGGGTATGTTGCCCTGGAGCAGTAACTATACATTACTGGCCGTTGTGCGCTATGAAGACATGCAAGGGCTGGCAGTCTACAAGCCGCAGCGTGGTGAGCGGCCATTGTGGGATTTCCCGGGTGGCACGCTATGCCGCCGCGAAATGGCTGCGTATCTGCTGAGTGCCGATCTGGGCTGGATGCTGGTACCACCTACTGTGTTGCGTGATGGGCCGTATGGCATCGGTTCGGTTCAGCTCTATGTTGATTGTGATCAAGAAGCGCACCTGTTCACCATGCAACGCGAGGGTGGTTTCGAGCATCAGATACAGCGCCTGGCAGCGTTTGATATTATCGCCAATAACGCCGATCGAAAAAGTGGGCATTGCCTGCGAGGCAGTGATGGCCGGCTCTGGTCGATCGACCACGGAATCTGTTTTCATGCCGAGCCGAAGCTGCGCACAGTGCTGTGGGATTATGCCGGTGAGCCGCTGCCCGATGATATTCTTGCCGATCTCCAGGCGCTGCGCGAACGTACCCAGCAAGAAGGGCCGTTTGTCAAGGCGTTGACCGGCCTGATCGACGATGCCGAAATTCGTGCGTTCCGCCGCCGCCTTGATCGTCTGGTTGCACGTGGTGTCTACCCGGATCCGGGTGGTGGGCGTAATATTCCCTGGCCGCCGGTATAATGCGATACTCTGCTTCCAGGGCGTGCCGACGGCCACTCAGCGACTTCGGCACATCCTGGAAGCAGGATCAACAAGCGCACTGTTGCGCACCCAAGCATATGCAAGGTCATAGACGACGTGGAGCGGCGACGCGCCTGCGGTAGTCTGTGGCCTTGTGGCTTATAAAGGAAGAGGTTTATTTGTGGAACATCGCCTTGGAAATGCAGATCGACCGGTACGGATTGCGATTGTTGGTGCCGGGCCGGCCGCGTTTTATGCGGCTGAAGCATTGCTGAAACAGCCGGATCTGATCTGTACCATCGATTTCTTTAATCGCTTGCCGACCCCATTTGGCCTGGTGCGTGATGGTGTAGCCCCCGATCATCAATCGATCAAGGCGGTCACCCGGATCTACGAGAAGATCGCCGAGCATCAACGGGTTCATTATTATGGCAATGTGACGATTGGCCGTGATCTGACGCACGCCGATCTCAAGCAATACTACGACCAGATCATCTATGCGGTTGGGGCGCAGAGTGATCGGCAGATGGGAATTCCAGGGGAAGATCTTGCCGGCAGTTACCCGGCCACGGCATTTGTGGGTTGGTACAACGGGCATTGCGATTATAGCCAGCTGACCTTCAAGCTCGATCATCCACGGGTAGTCGTGATCGGCAATGGCAATGTCGCCATGGATGTGACCCGGATTCTGGTGCGTGATCTGGCCGAACTGGCCAAGACCGATATTGCCGATCATGCACTGGCGGCGCTACGCCACAGCCAGGTTCGCGAAGTGGTGGTACTTGGGCGGCGTGGCCCGGCGCAGGCGGCCTTCACCAATGCCGAGATCAAGGAATTCGGCGAGCTTGCCGGGGTTGATGTGATTGTCGATCCGGCCGAGATGCAGCTCGATGAAGCGAGTGAAGAATCGTTGGCCGGCCATCGGGTGGCGACCAACAATGTGCAGATTCTGCGTAGCTTTGCCGAGCGGGCCCCGGTTGGTGCGCCGCGCCGGATTGTGCTGCGCTTTCTGGCATCGCCTGTCGAGCTGATTGGCAGTGCAGGGCGGGTGACGTCCGTCAGGATCGAACGCAATGAGCTGGTTCCCGACGACCGTGGCGGTTTGCGGGCGCAGGGCACCGGCGAGTTCGAACTGCTCGAAGCCGGCCTGGTACTGCGGTCGGTCGGTTATCGCAGCATTCCACTCGCAGGAGTGCCGTTTGATGAGCAGCGCGCGATCATCCCGAATGTTGCCGGCCGGGTGACGCAAGGCCCGGGGGGGGCGGTCATCCCTGGTGAGTATGTCGTCGGCTGGGCCAAGCGCGGGCCATCGGGTGTGATCGGCACGAATAAGCCGGATTCGATTGCCACGGTTGCCTCGATGGTTGCCGATCTTTCGACACTACGCGGCATTGCCGATGAACGGCGCAGCCCGACCGCTATCGAGCAGTTGCTGAAAGCGCGTCGATCAGTATACTTTACCTATCAGGATTGGAAGAAGCTCGACGCATATGAGCTGGCACGTGGAATCGAACAAGGGCGGCCACGCGTGAAGGTCACCAATGTGGCCGACATGCTCAAAATCGCCGGGAAGGCCCATGAGGTATGACAGCAGAGTCGGATGCTAATCAGGTGCAGCAGTTGCTGCAGGAAGGGCGGGCGGCGGCATTGGCCGGCGATACGATCGCGGCACGCAGCATTTTTCGGCGTGCGACCGAGCTTGATCCGGCGCGCGTTGAAGCCTGGATCGGCCTGAGTAGCGTAACACCGGTGTTGTCTGAGAAGCGTGACCATTTGCTGCGGGCACTCGATCTGGCACCCGAAAACGAGGAAGCTACTGCAAGCCTGCGCTATGTCGATAAGCTGATCGGTGAGGGGATGCGCCTGGCACCCAACCAGCGACGCGTAGCCCCCGAGCCGGTGGCGGCAGAAGCAGTGCTGGCCGAGGCCGAGCCTGAAGCCGAAACGGCAGTGCTGCCAGATGAAGAACACTGCTATATTCACCCGGATCGCGAAACCGGGCTACGCTGTACGCAGTGTAATCGGTTGATCTGTGCTGAGTGTGCCCAGTTATCGGCAGTCGGGCAGCTCTGCCCGGAGTGCCGCCGGGTACGCCGGCCGGTAAACTATCAGGTAGAGCCGGAGCACTGGCTGCTGGGCGGTGCGGTTGCCTTTGGCGTAGCACTCGGTTGTGCCATTCTGGTCGGCCTCTTGCTCGGATTGATCGGCTTCTTCGGTATCTTTCTTTCGCTGATCATCGGCCCGATTATCAGCGATCTGATTGTGCGTGCCGTCGATCGTGTCACACGTGCCAAGCGTGGCCGCTCGATGCAAGTTGCCGTCGGGGTGGCGATCGCGGCCGGTACACTACCGCTGGCATTAATGCTGACCCCCTTCTTATTGTTGTATATGGCAATCACGATTGGCGCAGCGGCAACTCGGCTTCGCTAGCTAGATCTCCTATACGCGGCACGGCGGCAGCGATCATCGCTGCCGCCGTGTGCATGGAAGAGGGCGGATGGATCGTTACCATGCCGGGCGATGCATGGCCATGTCGCGCTATGACATCGGAACCTGCGGCACGATCATGCCATCGATGCGTTGGAAGATCTCGTCGATCGAATGGCCGGTGATCGTCAGGCCGTGGTTCTTCAGGCCGATCACCGCCCGTGATGGATCGGGGGCCTGCCGCACCAATTCGGCAACTTCACTGGCCAGTTCGTAGGTGCCGCACGGATAGTTGACCTCGGTGGAAGGAATCGGATCGCGCCACCAGGCATGAATATGGACGATCGCGCCGACTTCCGGATGTTCGCGGTAGATCATATAGTGCTCGATCGCATCAACCGAGACACGCCGCGGCTCGACATGCGGCGGCACACTGAGCCGGATCAACAGCTGTGACGGCTCGTACCCCGTCACCAGCAGAATATCACGGCCGACGGTTTCGAGCTTGCCTTTATCGACACCCGATGCCGACATCCAGAAGCTGGAGGCGTCGTGCAGGGCACGGGCGCTCAGGTTGCCATAGCTCAGCCCACCAATGCCATAGAGCCGCTTGACATGGCGCAGCTCGCGTTCCGAGAGGTATTCCTGGATCGGGATCGCCGCCGGCAGCAGCCCCATCGTGTCGAGCTTCTTGCCGGCCAGGCTGATCTGTGCCGTGGCTTCATCGCCCTGCCAGAGCGCCTCGGGCAATGTTGGTGCAAACTCGTTATTGATCACCAGATGGCTGCAGGCAAGCGGCTGAATACGGCGATAGATCAGATCAAAAAACAGCTGTTCGTCGCTCCCCTGCCGGACGGTATAATGCCCCTGCTCAATCGTCACAAAATGGCTTTCGAGCACTCCATCGACCAGCGTATTGTAGATCACCATATTTGAAAGTGAGCGCACAATCAATGGATAGGCGGCGCGCATAATGTCGCGCTGATTTTCGGCCCCTTCAACAATCGTCACAACAAAGGTGCCCTGGCCACGGCGATGAATCGGGCGTGGATTGTCGATATCGCAGACATTCAGAACCAGCCGTACCGGCGGCAACTGCTCGGCAGGTGCATCGCTCTCGGCCTGACCGGCCTTGAGGAAGGCATGCCCCTGGCGTGCCAATGCCGCCTGCAGGCCGCCGACGAACCACGACAGAAACGGAGTATTGGCATCACCGGCAATTGTGAAGTTGAGCTGCTCGTCGGTTCCGAGTGTCGGCCCCATCAGCGGTGTCCATGTGTCTTGATGCATGTCGGTACCTCTGCCGCCCGGCCGGCGTGGCCGGCTACGGCATGCTAGAAAACAACGTCATAACCTGTTGGAAAGTTTGGCACAGAATAAAGGTTTCCCGCATCACTGTCAAGTTTTCGGCAAAAACAAAAAGCGCGGGCGAGAGCGTCTTGCTCTGACCCGCGCATCACGACTGCGATCATGGCAGCCGCGCGATAGAATCACGAACTCGTGGCACTGCTCTGGTAGATCTTCTCGCGGATGGTGGCGATTTCCTGGCGCAGTCGCGCATCATTGTTGATCTCACCGGTGATCTTCTCGTAGCCGTACATCACTGTGGTATGATCGCGGCCCCCCAGGCACTGGCCAATATCGACCAGGCTCGCATCGGTCTCTTCGCGCATGAGGTACATAGCGACCTGGCGCGGCACAACAATGCTATGGCTCCGGCTGCGCCCCTGGAGCGAACGCAGATCAACCCCATAGAAGTTGGCCACTTCACGGATCACGGTTTCGGGTGCGATCCGGCGTCGGCCATTGGTGTTGAGCAGTTCGGCGAGCGCCGAGGCGGCCACATCAACCGAGATGTGTGTCTGGTACATCTGGGCATAGGCTGCGACCCGGTTGAGGCATCCCTCAAGCTCACGAATATTGCTCTGCACCCGCTGCGCCAGGAAGTCGATCACATCGGCCGGTACATGGGCTACCATCTGCTCGGCCTTGGCGCGCAGAATGGCCGTACGGGTTTCGAGATCCGGCATCTGCACATCGACAATCAGCCCCCACTCGAAGCGCGATCGCAGCCGCTCTTCAAGGGTCAGGATCGCTTTCGGTGGACGATCCGACGAGATCACGATCTGCTTACCGGCCGAGTGCAGTGTATTGAAGGTATGGAAGAACTCTTCCTGGGTGCTCTCTTTGCCGGCAATAAACTGTATATCATCGATCAGCAGAATATCGATATTGCGGTAGCGAATACGAAATTCCTCGGTCTGCTGGCGACGGATCGAATTGATGAGGTCGTTGGTGAACTTCTCGCTCGATACATACAAGACATTGATCTCGGGATCACGATCAAGCGCATAGTTCCCGATTGCATGCAAGAGATGGGTCTTCCCCAGCCCGACACCGCCATACAGAAAGAGTGGGTTGTATGCCTGTGCCGGGTTCTCGCCAACTGCAAGGCATGCAGCATTGGCCAGCCGATTGCTCGGCCCGACGATGAAACGGTCGAAGGTGTAGCGGCTGTTGAGCATGCCGCGCATGCCGGTGGTGAAATCGAGCTGCTGCACGTTCAACTGGTTACCCTGACTATGGCCGTTGGTGTATTCATAGCCGTTGGTTGGCAGTATCGGCAGGTTGGCACCCCCATCAGCTTCGAGGGGTTCGTCGCTGTGATTGCCGTTGAGCTCGGCCCGCCCAAGCGGGAGCGAGGTGATAACGACCCGCACCTGGATCTGCTGGCCAACCTGGGCGCTGATCTGCTCGCGGATCGGGCCAATATACCTGTTTTCCAGCCCTTCTTTGTAGAAGGTATTCGGAACCCCGATCGTCGCAACCCGGTTGTCAATCGAAAGGAGGCTCGCACGTCGTAGCCAGGTGTTAAACTCCTGGCGCGATGTCTGTACCTGTAATGTGCCCAGTGTTGTATTCCATATTTTGGCAATGTTCACATGGGCCTCCGTTTTTTGGCAAACTGTAGCAAGGATGCGCCGGACACACTGTCGCGCATCTTGCTACGCACACCTCCGGCGTGCAGGGCTCAGCCAGAGGGGATGGCATGACTGATAGATGTGTGACGTCGCTGATCATACCGCATGCTCCCATGCTTTTCAAGCAGAAACACCCGCCATGACTATTACGTTTGCTTATATTCCAGGGGTATCGTACAACGCATGTCTTTGCAGGATCTATCCGGATTCCCATCGACTATGTCGAGTTGTTAAGAGTTCGCATGTGGATAACCTGATCGTGGCGTATGGGGATGTGTGGCATACGGTGCATAGCAATCACACATGTAGCTTCTGCAATGTTGTCAAGCATTATCCACAGGTGGTGTGGATAACCCATCGGTAGTGTGGATAACATGGCCATCACCGAAGAGTTCGATCTGTGGCAGATCGCTAAGACTGCCGAGGCCGAAGTGGCGTAGAAATTCGCTGGTTGTGCCGTATTGGAACGGCCGCCCGGCAGTTTCGAGTCGCCCGATCTCGTCGATCAGTTCACGGGCCAGCAGGGCACGGATAACGCCACCGCTATCGACACCCCGGAGTGCATCGATCTGAGCGCGGGTGATCGGCTGGCGGTATGCAATAATCGCGAGAACTTCGAGCGCGGCGTTTGAAAGGCGTGTGGGTGGTTGCAACCCGAGGAGCCGTTCGATAGCGCGTGCCGCCCCGGGTGCCGAGACAAGCGTGACATAATCGCCATCACGCTGCAGCCGGATGCCGCGCCCGGCCGAAGTGGCGGCATACTGTGTGAGAGCTGTCTCGACATCGGGGATCGTGGTATCGAGCGCACGGGCAAGTTCGCTGACGGCGACCGGTTCGGCAGCGACGAAAAGCAGGCTTTCGATCAGTGTTGCCAGCATACGTGTCGCGGGGGCGGTGTCGAGCAAGGGCTGCTGTTGCGACACGGGCTATACTCCGAACACAAGCAGATCGCGCGTGAAGCTGGTAAGGGTCTCGGCTCCATCGGCGGTGATCACGAGATCGTCTTCGATGCGGACACCAAACTTGCCTGCCAGGTAGATCCCCGGCTCGACGGTAAAGGTCGCACCAACCGGGAGTCGTTCGTGGCTGCCGCCAACGATAAACGGTGGTTCGTGGATCTCGAGGCCGAGGCCGTGGCCGGTGCGATGAATGAAGTATGGGCCATACCCGGCCGCGTCGATCACTGTGCGTGCGGCATGGTCGATCGAAGCCCCACTGGCACCGGGTTGGGCGGCGGCCTCGCGCCCGGCGCGGTTGGCTGCGGCCACCAGTTCGTACACCCGGCGCGCCTCGGCCGATGGTTCGCCAATCGCAATCGTGCGGGTGATATCAGAAGCGTACCCTTGATAAAAGGCACCGCCGTCGAGCACGACGAGATCCCCCGGCTGTAAGGGCCGCTCGCTGTTGGTATGGTGTGGGCTGGCGCCATTGGGCCCGGCCCCGGCGGCAATATCGAACGATGGTATGCATCCGGCCGCGCGGATACCTGCCTCCCAGGCGGCTGCCAGTTCGCGCTCGGTCATGCCGCGATGTATCTGCGCCAGTGCCTGTTGCAGCGCTTCCTCGGCGATCTGTACGGCCATGCGCATGGCGGCAAGTTCGACGGTATCTTTGGCCATCCGCAGGCCGGCGATCAGCTGTGTTGCATCACTGACCCGAACCCCGGCGGCGGTTTCGAGAGCACGCAACTCAAAGACGCGCATCACCATGTGTTCGATGCCGAGGTGCTTGCCGGCCAACCCGAGCGCATGGCAGGCACTGCTGAGCGCCTGTGCCGGGCCGGCGTCATCATCCCAGGTGAAGAACTCCAGTGGCATGTGTGCCAGTGCTGCGGCACGGGCAGCCTCCATCGTCGGCAACACCAGCGCCGGTGTGCCTTCGTATGGCAGCAGCAGCATGCTGAGGCGCAGCTTGGTGGTGAAGCCCAGGCCGGCGAGGTAGTTAAGATTGGCGCCGGGGACAATCGCAAGGGCATCGAGGTTGTGCTGCGCCATCGCGTGCCGCAGGCGGGTCGACCGGTCCAAAAGGCTCGCTTTCCGCAAGCGGGTCAATCGTTCCATGTGCTCAGCTTTCCGAAATACGTTGGGGGAAATGAACCCGGGCGCGGGTCCATTCGCCGTCATTCAGCAACTCGAACGAGCCATGCAGATCCTCGGCTACCAGGGTACGAATGATCTGCAGGCCCATGCCACTACTCGGCACACTCATGCCGTGGGATGAGCGTGACGGTCCATCGTCGCGCACTTCGACATGCACCATCTGCTCGGTATCGAGGGTTGTTTCGATAATAATGGTTCCGCTCTGCTGCGATAGCCCATGCATGATCGCATTCACCACCAGTTCGTTCAGCACAATCGCCAGAACCGTCGCTTCGCGTGAGCCGATCTGCACGCTTTCGCCAATCACACGATAGTTGATCGGCGTGCTTGGCGGATCAAATGTAACGCGGGCACTATCGACGAGTTGCTGCGCGATTGCGTCAACCGTCGTAATGCCGATATCTTCGCGGCAGAGCAGGTTATGGACACCCGCAATCGCTTCGATACGGGCGACACTGTCGCGCAGAACCGAGGCGGCCCGGCTGTCGTTGTCGATACGGCG
>CALLZL010000453.1 GCA_937859575.1 uncultured Chloroflexota bacterium | reverse complement strand
GTATGGGCTAAAGCCGCGAAAGCGGGGCGCGCCTCCCGGCGCTCAAGCTGCCGGGTTTCCGCGCCTAAAGGCAAGCTATCCATGAGTACTTCAGCTAAGCGGGATCGTTGCCATTTTGGTAGCTGTACCGTGCGGCAGCTGAGCAGCACTATGTTGGGCCGCTCTGCCGTAGAAGCCTCTACCACCATCAACCCTCTTGACTACTGGTATAACTCGGGTTATACTCGATGGTATGAAGACTGCTATATCCATCCCTGATGCCTTGTTCAAGGCTGCTGAAGACTACGCTCGTGCGCAGGGTCTTTCTCGCAGCGAGCTGTTTGCCCGCGCCCTTCGGGTCTACCTCGAAGCTCATCAAACCGAGCAGATTACCGCCGCACTCGACCAAGTCTATGAAGCAGAATCGAGTGGACTCGACCCTTCATTCAAAGCAGCGCAGCGGCGTCTTCTTGCTAGGGACGACTGGTAATGCAACGCGGTGATGTGTGGTGGGCAAACCTTCCCGATGCCAGTGCTTCAGGCCTGGCGTTCCGTCGCCCGGTGCTGCTCGTTCAAGCCGATTCGTTTACGCGTAGCCGTATCGCAACCGTTATCGTTGCCGTGATCACGAGCAATCTCCGTCTCGCAGCAGCACCGGGGAATGTCTTGCTCCGTGCACGTGAGTCCGGCTTACCCAAAGACTCAGTGATCAACGTTTCGCAGCTCATCACACTCGACAAGACTGATCTTGATGAGCAGGTCGGACAGGTATCGTCGACAACGCTCGCGGGCGTCGACCAAGGCTTGCGCTTGGTACTTGACCTTGTAGGTTCCGGTAACGCACGATGACAAGCTGAACCGTCTCCTCTCCCCCGAATGCAACCCAGCGCGGCATGCAGCGCGACAAGCTGGATCAGGGCGATTTTGCAGGCCGGTATCGACAACACCGCGTGCCCGGTCTACCGAACCTGTGCTCATTCCAGCCTGTGGCTAAGCAGCACCTGCCGTGCTGCCGAAGCGCTCGTGGGTCAAGATCAGCCAGCTTCGAACTCTGTTGGAGGAAGTCAACTATTATGCAAATAACAATAATCGCGGGAGGAAGTCGCGGTGATATTCAGCCCTATGTGGCGTTAGGAACGGGATTAAAGGAAGCCGGGCACACGGTTCGAGTCCTGGCTCCTCAGGATTATCAAGACCTGATAACAACGTATGGCTTGGAATTCTTTGACATGGGCGGCGGGGTACAAACAATGGCGCAGAGCCAGATTCAGGATATCGTCGAGCAAGGCAATATCCTGAAGATTCTGGCGGTTACCGGAAAAGGTGCGCAGCAACTTGCCCTTCAATCAGCCGTAAATGGGCTGGTGGCCTGTGAAGGTTCTGATCTGATCCTTGCCGGCTTCGCCGGGCTTTCCAATGGATTAGCTCTCGCGGAAAAGCTAGGTATCCCATTCCTTCAGGCTCACTTAATGCCATTTACACCGACAAGCGAATTTCCCAGTGTCCTGACGTCGCAATTGCCACAAACACGGTTAACCAGATGGGCAAATGGCTTGTCACATCGCTTTGCACAGCAAATGATGTGGCAGATGTTACGTTCAGCCGACAACAAAGCTCGTACCCAGGTTTTACAGATGGCACCCGCCTCATTCTGGGGGCCATTCGCATCCCTACAACAGAATTCACAGCCAATCATTTATGGGTACAGCCCACAAGTGATATCACCTCCTGCCGATTGGCCGCATTACATTCATGTTACCGGGTACTGGTTTTTGGAGCCGCCCGCCGGCTGGGAACCACCGAATGACCTGGTACATTTCCTGCAGGCAGGCCCGGCACCCGTCTATGTTGGCTTTGGCAGTATGCTCAGCCGTAAACCAGAAGAAACCACAGATTTGGTTTTGAAAGCGTTGGCACGCAGCGGTCAGCGCGCAGTGTTGTCATCGGGTTGGGGTGGGCTAAAGAAAGAGGACCTTCCGGAGACGGTGTTTATGGTTGGCTCAATTCCACATAGCTGGCTATTTCCAAAGATGGCTGCGGTTGTGCATCATGGCGGCGCGGGGACGACGGGTGCAGGATTGCGTGCTGGAATCCCATCCATTATCACACCATTTTTTGGCGACCAACCGTTTTGGGGACAACGAGTATGTGCATTAGGCGTAGGTCCCCAACCCATTCCACGCCGCGATCTAACGGTCAATAACCTGGCTGAAGCCATTCAGTGTGCGATAACCGACAGGACAATGCAAAAGAACGCGGCTAATGTAGGGGAGCGCATTCGTGCCGAAAATGGAATTGCACAGGCTGTAGCAGTCATTGAGAAGATTAGAAATCCGAAGTAATCCGCCCAGCGGACAGCAACGTGGCTGCGCATGCGCTGGCTGGCCCCCTTGCGGTGCTCCCGTCTCAGGCCGCCGTCCTCGACCCAAATTCTGGGAGCGCGGGCGTCTTGCGCGCATGCGGGCGATCCCAATAATCAGCCATGCTGCACCTCGCTATAGATCTCCTCCAAACCATCCGCCAACGTGTGATCCCAATCCAGACGCTCGCGTTCCCGTATCGCCCAGGCTGCCTATCGGGTTGGAGCGTTGCATATGCGGTATTGGTCGCGTCAAAGGTATGACCGTACCGCTCCTGACGAAGGCGCGCCGCACCCCCGTCTCGTTCAATCCGTACCGCCCAATACGCCGCTGCCGCGGATCGCTTCGGGCGCGCAAGATCGGGTTTTTTTTGCGAGAATCACGGTGCGGCGCACCGATCCGGCGGCTCAGCGGCAGCATGTTTGGCGGCGCATCAGCCACCTCACCACACTCTATACACCACAATGGTGCGGGCTATCGGGCAATTGCCGCCCGGCCCGGCACAACAGCCAGTACCCACACGAGCATTCGCACACCCTGGCAGCACGGTGGAGGGGAACGCATAAGCCCTACCAGTGTGAAGAACCGTCGCTGCAGATCATACATGCTATAATGGTTCGATTTCACCCACGATCAGCAGAGGCAACAGCATGACCAAGAGACTCCTCGACGGCCTGAACGAGGCTCAGCAGCGCGCTGTGATCGCCGGTGATGGGCCGGTGCTGGTATTGGCCGGCCCCGGATCAGGCAAGACACGCGTGCTGACGCATCGGGTCGCATATCTGATCGACGAGCGCGGCATTGATCCATACAACATCCTGGCGGTTACCTTCACCAATAAAGCGGCGCGCGAAATGAAGACGCGCCTTGAGGTGTTGCTTGGCTCAGGGCGTGCCGAAGCGCTGACGGTCGGCACATTCCATAGTATCTGTGCGCGCTTGCTGCGCCGCGACATTCATCATCTTGGGCGTGAACGCGATTTTGCGATCTACGACAGCGACGACCAGCAGCGGGTGATGAAGCGCGTGCTGCGAGATCTCGATCTTGATGAGAAAAAGAATTCACCACGGGCGATCCATGGCGCGATCTCACGCGCCAAGAATGAACTGATCGGCCCTGATGAATATGCCCGCCATGCACGCGGCTACTTCGACGAAGTCGTGACCCGCTGTTACCGGCGCTACGAAGAGCTGCTGCGCGAATCAAACGGCCTTGATTTCGATGATCTGCTGTTTATCACGGTACAGTTATTCGAACAGCATCCTGAGGTTCTCGAACGCTATCAGAAGCGCTATCGCTACATGCTTGCCGATGAATACCAGGATACCAACCGCGCCCAGTATGTGCTGCTTAAACAGCTTGCCGCATTACATCGCAATATTTTCGTCGTCGGGGATGAGGATCAGTCGATCTATATGTTCCGCGGTGCCGATATCCGTAACATTCGCTCGTTCGAAGACGACTACCCCGATGCGCAGATTGTGATGCTGCAGCGCAACTACCGTAGTACCCAATCGATTCTCGATGTGGCACAGGCCGTCATCAACCGCAGTGCGCAGCGGCGTCATCCCAAACAACTCGAAACCACCAACGGTGTGGGCACGAAGGTCCAGCTGCTCGAAGGGTACGACCAGGATGAAGAGGCTCAACTGGTAGCCGAAGAGATTGGCCGGCTGGTAGCGGCCGGCGAGGCGCGCTATGCCGACGTGGCGATCATGTATCGCACCAACGCACAATCACGCGCGATCGAAGAGGCGCTCATTGCCCGTGGCCAGCGCTACCAGATCGTCGGCGGTACCCGCTTCTACGAACGCAAAGAAGTCAAGGATGCCCTGGCGTATCTGCGGTTGACGCAAAATCCATTTGATAGTGTCAGCCTCGGGCGGGTACTCAACTGGCCCGGCCGTGGGATCGGCGAGCGGACGCAGGATGAGCTTGAACGCTTTGCAAGCCGCAGTGGGGTGCCGACCTATGTCGCGCTCCAGATGGTGGTTGATCAGGATGCCGCAGCGGCTGCGCCTGCCTTCTCGGTACGCGCCCGCAATGCCCTGGCCGGCTTTCTGGCGCTGCTTGATGAATGTATCGCCGCCCGCAGCGAACGCGATCTGGCCGAGCTCATGGAGTTTATCTTCCGCAAGGTCGGCATCAGCGCTGGGCTGGCACGTGAATATGATGAAGAAGAAGCCGCCGACCGCTGGAATAACGTGCAAGAGCTACGCAATGTCGCCACAGGTTATCAGAACTTACCACGTGAAGCACAGCTTGCCACCTTCCTCGAAGAGGTCGCCCTGGTAGCCGATATTGATGCACTGCAGGAAGAGCGCGACACGGTGACATGTATCACGCTGCACCAGGCCAAAGGGCTCGAATACCCGATTGTCTTCCTGGTTGGCCTGGAAGAAGGGCTACTGCCGCATGCCCGTTCGACCGACGACCGCGATGCGCTTGATGAGGAGCGGCGGCTCTTCTATGTGGGTGCCACGCGGGCCAAGCAGCGGCTCTATCTGTTATCGGCCAGTCGCCGTGCGACATACGGGCGCACGGCGTTGGCGCAGCGATCTCGCTTTCTCGGCGATATTCCCGAAGGGTTGCTGAAGGCTGCGCCACGCCGTGGTTCGGCGACTATCACCCAGCAGGCGAGCATGTTCAGCCAGCGCAGCGCCATCGGCAGCCGCCGTTCGGCTCCTGCAGCCAATGCCGCCCGCAGCACCATGCGCAGCCACGATGCATCCGGCCCACGTGATGTCGCCTTCTTTGCCGGGCAGAAGGTGCGGCATGCACTGTTCGGCGAGGGAATCGTGGTCAGTTCCAAGCTGATCGAGAATGATGAAGAGGTTACCGTTGCCTTCCCGGCCAAAGGGGTCAAACGGCTGTTGGCAAGTTTCGCCAACCTTGAGCGCATGGATCACGAGTAGCCGCAATCAGTGTACCTCGGCATGCGGCGATTGATTGTTTAGCCTTCGAAAGCTTCGTCGAGGGTTTTGAGCACCCGATGCGCCTTGAGCGCCAGCCAGATCGCCAGGCGATCCTCAGGATCATCGAGATCGAGGCCGCTGATCTCGCGGATGCGGCTGAGGCGATAGAGCAGCGTATTGCGGTGTACATGGAGTGCATCGGCGGTACGGGCCAGATTGCCGAGGTTATCGAAAAACGCATCGAGCGTTTTGATCAACTCGGCGCGCTGTTCGCGGTCATACTCGCTGATTGCCGCCAGCGTCGCCCGGTAGAACTCCCACAGCTCGGGCGATTCGCGCAGCAGAATAAGCAAGCGATAGACACCGAGGTTGCTGAAATCGAGCACCTGGCGGCCGCCAAGCAGCTGGCGGCCGATCCGCATCGCCTGTTCGGCCTCGCGCACCGAACGCGGCCACGAAACAACATTGGCTGCCTCTTTACCGATTGCCACCACCAGGCCCGGCAATTCGGAGCTGAGCCGGGTGCGCAGCTGTTCGGCAAGCTCATGGGCACGATGGCCGCGATCAAGTGCCGGCAAAAAGCAGAGCACCCCATCGGCGCGGCGCATGGTCGGCGCTGCGGCGCCGAGTGCGGCAAGCGCATTATTGACCGCATTCAGCACCCGTGTTGGCGGTGTATCGAGATCAGCCGGCGAACAGAGCAGCGCATGGTAGGATCGGCGCAGGTCGTAGCCGAGTTCGCGGCCACGCTGGAACAGCGCTTCGTTGTCGGATGGTGGGCCGGTCAGGATCGTCTGCACAAAATCACCGCGCAGCCGCTCTTCGGCTGCCAGTACCGCCTGCTCTTTCGACAACTCAAGCGCCAGCACGGCAGCACCCTGTTGGGCTGCCAGCCGATCCCACTCATCAAGGCCATCGCCGCAGAGTGCCAGAGCACCGAGCCGATCACCGCCAGCCCCCAGCTGCTGCACCCAGATCGTCTGCCCAAGATGCGCGACGGCGCCGGTGTTCCCGGGTTGCAGCGTCTGCAGGGCGACGCGTGCCGGGCCACGAGCTTTGAGCGCGCGCAATTCGCCACCTGCGCTATAACAGCCGATGGCACGGCCGGTGCGTTGTGCCAATGTATCGAGCAGGCCGCCGACATCAGCACCTGCCAGGGCACGTTGTGTCAGCAGGTTGCCAAGCTGGGCGGCACGGCGTTCGATCTGTGCCTCGTAATCGCCAATCAGGCGCTGCACTTCACGTTCGACCTCGCGTGGGTCACAGTCGTCGGGCAGGCGCACGAGCGGAATACGCGCCGCATCGGCAGCAGCACATGCGGCATCGCTGATCTCGCCGAGCGCACACAGGCCGGCAATCGGCACCAACGCCAGGCGCTCGATTAAGGTCTGCAGCGTCAGGCGATCGTCAAGCGCCGTCACAGCCGCCAGCGGAACAATCGCCAGCTCGCCGCCCCGCAGATTGACAAACGCCGGCGGTGTTGCCCGCGGTGTCACTACCCATGTCACCTGATGGCTCAGCCATGCTTCGCCGGCAACCACAACCGCACCCGACGGTAGGGCGAGGCGTAGCGTATCTCGGACGGTGATTGGCGGCATGCGGTCTTCTCTCCATGGGGCACATGTCGGATTTGTATAATTGTAACAGAAAGTATACCCGACTTTTTAGATATTTCAGGCACGATTTGTATATTTGTATGTTGGCAGAAGCGTTATGGGGTGCTATGACGGCGAAGAGATTACAGCAATATAAGCCATGCGGCGACGGCGATCATACCGCCGGCAAGTGAACTGAGGAGATTGACCATGTCGTTGTGCATCCAGGCCAGGCCACGAACCAGCGGCAGCTGCACACCGGTGGCACTGGTACGACGCTCGGTTTCGCCGTGGCTGCCGCGATAGATCGCCTGGAGTGTTGCGCCGAGCAGACTATCACACAGGCTGCCGGCAATGCCGCCGATCAGCGCGGCAATCAACAGGTGTGGTAGAAAGCTGCCGTATTCGGCGGCATGCAGCAGGGCGACGCTCACCCCGATCAGCAGAGCGCCGCTGATCGTGGCGAGCAGGCCAAGATAGCTGACGGCACCAGAGGTGCCGGCGGCGGCCGGTTGTAGGGTTGTGATCATACGAGGTGGGCGAGCACTCAACACGCCGATCTCGGTTGCCCATGTGTCGGCAGTTACCGTTGCCATGACACCGGCGAAGGCGACCAGCACCAGATGCTGCTCGCCGCCGAGGCCATAGGCCAGCGCCAGCAGTGCGCCAACACCACCATTGGCAAGGGTCTGCCAGATATCGCGCCGGCTACTTTTTTCGAAGGTTTCACCGGTAACGTGCTCTTTGTGTGCCCGGCGAAAGCGCGAGAGGGCGCTCGAGGTCACAAAGAAGATGATCAGGGTCATACCCCAGGCCCAGCCACCAAAACCGAAGGTCAAGGTTCCGGTGATAATCGCCCCGAGCCAACCACTGGCGCTGAGTGAACCGCGCCGGTAGGCCAGGCCACCAATCAGGCTGCTGAACGCCAGGCCCGCAACGATCCGCCACCATTCCACGGCAGGCCTCCCTTACGCCACATGATCATGCTCAAGCCGGTGCCACGGTTCCGGTTGCCTGTGCCAGCGCCTGATGGATCTGGCCGATTTCGTTTTCGACCTGTTGCATGAACTGCACCAGATGTGCCGGTTGCGGGTTGCTATAACAGAGCGACCGCCGGAAGATCATGGTACGCTGAAAGCGCAAGAAGACCAGCCGTTCGATCAGTGCCGTTATTGCGGTTGTATCAGGTTGTGGTGCCGGAGCAACAGCCGAGGGCGGCACCCCAGCCGGGGCGAGCGTTTCCACCTGCGTATTGAGGGCGGTATGGTCGAATAGCCGACCGGTAGCAGCGCGGGTATACAACACCGGAATTCCCCAATCGGGCGTATGAAGCCCGACATGATCCATGATGGCGCGACGCCCCTCGGTAAGGCATACATCAAGTGGCATGCCACGCGCCAGCGCTTTATAGAAACCGACTGCAAATGCCCGCGCCGATTCGGTCGAGGTCTTGAACTGCTGTGCTACCACCGCCGGCACCTGAGCGCTTACCAGGTTTGGTGCGATCCCACGCAGCATCTCGTGCGAGAGCCGGGCGCTATCGCAGGCGTTCAGCACCACCAGCCGCACGCCACTGCGCCCAAGATAGATCTTCAGTTGCGAGGCACTCACCGGCTTCGGGTCGCCCTGCTCATCCTCAAAGAGCAGTTCGGCATCCTTGCCTTCGGCCGGTGATCGCCCGTGGCCGACAAAATGCCAGATATGGAACCGCTGGCTCAGATAGTCGCGGAATTTGGCAACCGTCAGATGGGGATCGTACGTGATCGCCAGATGATTGCCAAGGCCGGCAAGGGCGGCCTGGATGGATGCAAGTTCACGTTCGATCTCGATCGGCGCATGCACCTGCGCCCCGGTCAGCAACACCTTCAGCGGCAGGTTGGTCTCGATCGGCGGTTCGGGCAATGCCAGCGGCAGGTAGCGCACAATCGAGGCATGCATGAGCGCCAGTTGCCCGACGGCCGGATCGACCATGAGTTCCCATGGCAGCACAGCAATCTCTTCCAGCTCAGGCGGAATGCGTAACCGCAGGATCATATCCTGCTCGATCCCCAGAGCATCGCGATTGCTGGTATAGACATTATCGAGGGCATCCTGGAAGATGGCAGCAAAAAGCGCCGTACCGATCTGTGTCAGGGTCGCCTCATCGGCACGCAGTTGCTGCAACTCGGCGAGCAGCGCCTGGAGCTGCGCATCATCCGGAATGCTAAATGAGCGCCGGGCCTCAGCCCCGTTGGCACCGCGTACCAGCACCTGGTATCTACCATCGGACGACTGTGAGAATTCGATCTCAAAGATGGTGGATGCGTTAGCCATAGTTACTCCTGCGTTGCTTCCAGTTTCGCAATCATCTTCCGATCGGCACGCGCCAGAGCACGCTCGCCTATGTGTTCGTAGACCTCGGCACGTGTAATATAGGCATGCATAAACGAAGGATCGATTTCAATCGCCATATTCAGATCAGCAAGGGCGCGCTGGGTATCGCCGATGGCCGCATAGTTATAGCCGCGCGCCTGATAGACATGGGGCGTACGCAGACCACAGCGGATCGTCTGGTTCAGATCGACAATTGCCGCCTGATGATC
The DNA here is from genome assembly GCA_937859575.1 of uncultured Chloroflexota bacterium. Lineage (GTDB taxonomy): Bacteria > Chloroflexota > Chloroflexia > Chloroflexales > Roseiflexaceae > CALLZL01. The sequence continues at coordinate 1,559 of CALLZL010000453.1, read as the reverse complement.
CTCGCCATCGGTGAGGATCAGGGCGCGGAAGAAATAGCCTGTGCTCAGTTCGTTTTCGAGCGTAAGTGCCCGCCGGCAATCGGCCAGGGCACGATTCGTATCATTCTGGTAGTGCAGTGCGATGCCACGATAGGCATACGCCAGGGCGAACTGCGGTGCCAGGGTGATTACGGCATCCATCGTGCTGATCACATCATCATAGTGATCAAGCTCATATTCGGCGATACCTACGGCGAAGATTGCATCAACATCCTGCGGCGCAAGCTGACGCGCATGGCGGAAATCTTCAAGCGCACGCTCGATCTCACCCTGGTAGTACAGGCTGTAGCCGCGGCGAATATAGATCAACGGCTCTTGCGGCACCTGGGCAACGATCAGATCATAGGCAGCACATGCATCTTCGTGAGCATTGAGGTGGGTAGCTGTATCGGCGAGATACCAGAGCACATCCGGGTCGCCGGGGGCGAGATTGAGCGTCTCGCTGAATTCGGCATGAGCGGTATCATATTGATTGGCATGAAAAAAGACGCGGCCACGCCCATAGCGCGCTGCCGCATTGCGGGCGTCGATCGCAAGTATCGAATCGAACAGGCTAAGTGCCGCCTGTAATTCAGCCCGATCCAACAGGATCTCCGCCTGAAACAGCATATCATCAATAGTAGCCATGCCATACCTCGCTGGAGCTGATGATGCAGTGATACGAGTATCGTAATGCGCCTGACACAAGAACGCAAGCGAGATCTGCTGCCCGATAGCCATATAGATCCCGCACTGCGCCCAATCCTCTTGATTTGACGCAGCACGGGTTCGCCTGTACCATCCATACGCTATGTCGGAGTCAGTACCACGTCTGTTGATTATCTGCCACGACGCGATTGGGCGTCGGATGGCCGGCCCGGGTATTCGTGCCTGGGAGACGGCACGTATTCTTGCGCGGCAGCAACCGGTAACATTGATCGCGCCACATGCGATTGATCTCGAAGCGGCAGGTCTGAACCTCGGCACCTTTGTGTGGGGCGATGCGGCATCGCTGGCACCGTGGCTGCGGGCTGCCGATGTGGTGCTCGCCAACGGCATTCTGCTGGCCGCACACCCCGAACTGGCCACACTGGCCTGCCCACTGGCGCTCGATCTGTACGATCCCGTGATCTTCGAGAGCCTCGAATTGCACCGCCATGCCACCACATCCAGGCGGCACGCCGAACTGCATGCCTCCCGGGCGCTGCTGCAACGCCAGCTACTCGCCGGGGATTTCTTTGTGTGCGCAACCGAACGCCAGCGCGATCTCTATCTCGGCATGCTGCTATTGCTCGGGCGTATCACCCCCGAACAGACCGACCGCGATCCGCTTGTGCGCACCATGATCGACGTTGCTTCGTTTGGCTTGCCCGCCGATCCGCCGCAGCGCCATGCCGCCGGGCTACGGGGCGTCGTTCCGGGAATCGGCAGCGATGATCGCATTCTGCTCTGGAGCGGCGGCCTGTGGGATTGGATGGATCCCCTGACCCTGGTTGAGGCAATGCCACTGGTAGCCGCGCACCGCCCCGATGCGCGGCTGG
>CALLZL010000452.1 GCA_937859575.1 uncultured Chloroflexota bacterium | reverse complement strand
GAACTTGAGGGATTACCGCATGAACATGCGGCATGTGTGGCGGCCATGCGAACACCGATCGGCACCGCTCCGCTCCATACCATCGCACGATCCAGCGACACCGTCGCGATTGTGATCGCCGATATCACCCGCCCCTCGCCAAGTGAACGGCTAGTGCCCTGGATCCTGGCAGAGCTCGCCCATGTACCACGCGAGCATGTCGTCATTATTAACGGCACCGGTTCGCACCGTGCCAACACCCACGCCGAGCTGGTGCAAATGCTTGGCGAAGAGATCGTGAACACAGTGCGAGTGGTGAATCATAACGCCTTCGATGCTGCCACCCTGACCCATATCGGCCGTACCGGCTATGGCGGCGAGATCTGGATCAACAACGACTATCTGCATGCCGATGTGCGGATCGTTACCGGCTTTATCGAGCCACACTTCTTCGCCGGCTTCAGTGGCGGCCCCAAGGGGATCGTGCCGGGGGTTGCGGGAATCGCAACGATCATGCATCTGCATAACGCACAGATGATCGGCCATCCATTGGCGACATGGGCGCAGATCGATGGCAACCCGGTGCAGGGTGAGATCCGCGAGGCGGTGGCGCTTGCCCCACCCCACTTTATGGTGAATGTGGCGCTCAATAGCCGCCGCCAGATCACCGGGGTGTGGGCCGGGCACTATCTGACGGCTCACGAGGCCGGTTGCCGGTTTGTGGCCGAACATGCAACCCGCCCGGTCGATGAGCTGTTTGATATCGTGATCACTACCAATAGCGGCTACCCGCTCGACCAGAACCTGTATCAGGCGGTCAAGGGTATGAGTGCGGCCGCCCGTATTGTTCGGCCGGGTGGGTCGATCATCTGTGCCGCCGAATGCTGCGACGGACTGCCGGATCATGGCAACTTCAAACAGTTATTACAGATGCGGCCCAGCCCCCGCCAGTTGCTCGACATGATCGAGGCACCGGGATTTGAGCTGTATGATCAGTGGGAAGCCCAGACCCAGGCGATTATTCAGTGTAAGGCGGATGTCCATCTCTATTCATCACTTGATCCACAGACGGTACGCGATGCGCTGCTCACTCCGGTGTATTCGATCCCCGAGACGCTCGCCACCCTGTTATTGCGCTATGGCCCTGATGCCCGCATCGCCGTGCTGCCCGAAGGCCCGCAAACGGTGCCGTTTGTGCGCGAGACGGTGGGCTGAAGATAGTGCGAGGTACGGCTGCAGTAGCCGCTCGCCGGTTGCCGCACCACACACACCACGACGCCGGTACCAACGATAAGTACCGGCGTCGTGTGAACCATCCACTGCTATCGCGCAGTGCAGAGGTAGTGATCGGTGCGCATGCGGGTGAGCCGCCCGCGCTCCCAGCGATCAGTCGTTGTGCACCTCGCGATCGATGCGCTTCAGATCAAACGTGAAGCGATATTCCGGCGCATTGAGCTGGTATGGCGGCAGGGTATCCACCACCAGGCCGGTACCGAGGCCACGCATGCCGTGGTCAAGGTTCAGGAAAACCTCCGGCTGCGCTTGGAGCTCGGGGGTAAACTTTGCGGCGGTGAGCGCCTCATCGGAATGGTGCAGCGCACTGAACTCAAACAACCCATCCCCACGTATCTCCAGGCCATTCCCGGTGGCATCGGTCAGGCACAGCCAGCGCACATCCGTCTTGTGGCCATGCTCCTGCGGCATAATATACGGCACATATTGCGCCGTAACGGTGCTCTCGTAGCGGCCTACGGCACTGCTCGCCTTCCGGTCGCTGTAGTTATCCCATGGGCCACGCCCATACCACACCAGCTGCTCAAGCGCGCTGCTGAGCTGCAGCGCGATGCCGACGCGTGGTAAGTCGACCAGATCCGGTGCAAGCTTGACATGGGTTCCGACCCGCAGCGCGCCGTCGGCGAGCAGGGTGTAGGTGTGGGTGACGCGCACGTCTTCCCACTGCTCGCGCCCGCTCATCGAACAGCGCACCTCGATCATCGGCGTCCCGTTGGCGTCGGTAACGGCTGCGACACTATCGAGCCGCCGTTGTAGTTGGGTGATACCAAGCTGCCGCCACAGGGGTAAGGCACGATCTGTGGCACCGAATCGCGCCTGCATATCGTCGTTATCGGTCGGTGCCCGCCACAGATTGAGTGTCGGGCCGCGCAGGATCAGGTTTTCGACGCCGAAACCAACCAGTTCGCCGGTCGTGGTGTCGATCGCGATCTGATGCTCACTGGCGGCAAGCACGAGGCGCTTGCCCTGGGTAACGACCTCGGTTGCCGCTGCGGGTGCGGTTACCGGCATTGGTACCGGCTCGGTCGGCCCCGGCAGTTGATCCCACGCTACCAGATGCCCTGCTTCGGCCCACGGCGTTGCATGCACGGTGGTGAAACGGAAGGATATGAATGTTTCGCCGGCGGCCGGCCAGCTGACGGGTAGCGTCACATCATGGAACTCCTGCGGTTTTATGTCAAGTGGCGGAATCGATCCCTGTTGGACGACCGTGCCGTCGACCAGCAGTTGCCACTCACCCGTGAGATCACTCAGATCGGTATAGAAGCGGCGGGTTTCCAGGCGAAATACGCCCGCCCGGGCAGCCACCGC
>CALLZL010000451.1 GCA_937859575.1 uncultured Chloroflexota bacterium | reverse complement strand
GGGCGGCGCGGTCGGCGGTGGCGGCAGAGCCGTCTGAGTCATGGTCGGCACCGGTGTCGCCGTTGGCGGGGGAGTTGGGGGAGCCGTCGGCACATCGGTTGCGCGCCGTGTCGGTAGAGGTGTTCGGGCAGCCGGTGCAGCCTGGGATGGCGTACTGGTCGCGCTGGGCGTCTCACGTGTCGGCGTTGCGGCCGCCAGTGTCGGCACAACGGTTGATGTCGGCACCAATGTATCGGTCGGGTTGGGTTGCCGCGCCGGTGCCCGAGTTGGCGCTACGGCGGTGGCTGAAGGTGTTGCAGTTGGCGGGAGCGGCAATGTGTCGGTGCCGACCGATTCGCTTGCCAGAACCGGCGAAGGCGAAGGTGTCGGGGTCGGGCTGCGGCTGGGCGCTGGTGCGGCAGGAACACTCACCGGTGCGCCGCGTGTCGTCAGATCTTCAAGGCGGTTCTGTACCTCGTCGAGGTTCGGCGAAAGCGCCATATCAGTGGTGGAAGAGACCTGCAGCAAGCGTTGCTGGGCTTCGCTGAGAAGAGAAGTGATCGAATCCGAATCGCTGGAGATACTCACCGGCGCGGTTTCATCAACCGCATGCTGAACATGCGCCAGAAAACTGCTGAATGCGGCCGCGATCAATGGTGAACTTGCGGGCATCCCCTGGGCAACAAGTCGATCGACTTCGGCGAGCCGGCGGCGGGCAAAATCGACATGCAGCGCTCTGCGGTCGGCCGCACTTGGCGTAATCGAAAGGTACAGATCCTCGCGGGCAATCTTCCATGTATACAATGCATCGCCAGGCAAACTGGTTGCCGATACCGTATCAACGGCAGCAATCAGCAAGCCGGCCACCACCAGCGCTGTCAGTGTCGGCTGTAGTGCTCGTTGCCACCAGATCCGGAAGCGACTGATGCGGGGCGGATGCGCCTGATTGACGATCCGGGCATACTCGCGTGCCCCGTGCGGCAACCAGCGTTCGAGTTCGGCCGGCAACGGCTGTTGTGCTTCGTGGTGCAGCTGCACACCAAGCTGCAGCAACGGCTCCAGCTCTGCGGCTTGCGTGTCCTTCGGATCCGGGCGTATACCGGCACGCATGCGTTCGAGAGCAGTATCGAGCGCATCGGCAACCGTGCTGGGTGCAAATTGTTCATGCGAGTGCGTCAATGCATCCTCTGGTGGGCCGGCTACTCCGACTGCCCGACCGCATAATTGAGTTCGAGTTCGCGCCTGTTCTGTTCCAGGATCTGCTGGAGCGCCAACAATGCACGATGTTGCAGTGCCTTGACGGCACCTTCGCTACGCCCGATGGTTGCGGCGATCTCCTGGTTGGTGAGATCGGCGAAGAATTTCAAGACCAGCACCTGCTGTTGATCTTCCGTCAGGCGGCTGAGCGCCTGGTGCATTTCCATACGCTCAAAGACCGAAAGCACCGCGTCATGACTTCGTGGGTCGGCAACTTCCAGGTTTTCATCGAGTGGTGTGGCGATTGCACGCTTACGGCGCAACTGCCCAACCAGAATATTGGAAGCGATCGTATAGAGCCAACCAAGGAACGACTTTTCGCCGCGAAACTCAAAGCCGTCGATACCGCGTAAGACGCGCACGAAGACCTCTTGGGTCAGATCCTGCGCCGCCTCATACTCACGTGTCCGCAGATACAGATAACGCAGGATCTGGCTGGCATACCGATCATAGATCTCGCCAAATGCCGCTGCATCACCCGCCTGGGCGCGTGTTATGATCCGCGATAGCGTATTGTCGTCTTCGGTCACCATACCCGGCACGCGCCCGCCTCGCTTGTATTCGAGCGACATCCTCGCGTTGCATGGTGGCCCTACTGATACGAACGCCACAATGCACGCAAAAGTTACGCGATCAGAGATGCTGTCGCTGCATTATAGCGCATGCAGTTCGGTTTTGCGGCTGAATCTCGGTTAAAGAGGAAACCAGCATCAGAGCAGTGTGCCGGCGGCACACCACGCTGACGTTGGTATAGGGCGTCGTCAGAGTCCTTGAGGCTCCGCCTCAAACTCCGTTTTCTGGGTGTTTCTGGCGGCTTCGC
>CALLZL010000450.1 GCA_937859575.1 uncultured Chloroflexota bacterium | reverse complement strand
ATATATACACCCGTATCATGAACCCCACGACAGCGGTGCTCGAGGAACGTATTGCAGCGCTCGAAGGTGGTGTTGGTGCATTGGCGGTCGGGAGCGGCCAGGCCGCACAACTCGTCGCATTGGCCAGCCTGCTCGAAGCCGGTGACGAGATTGTTGCCGCCAGCACATTATACGGCGGTACGTACACACAGTTCGATGTAAGCCTGCGGCGCTTCGGGATCAACACAATCTTTGTTGATCCCGACGACCCCGAGAATTTCCGCCGGGCGATCACGCCACGTACACGAGTGTTGTATGGCGAAACGATCGGCAACCCACGCATCAATGTGCTTGATATCGAAGCAATTGCCGCCATTGCCCATGATCATCACTTACCGCTGATGATCGACAACACCTTTGCAACGCCGTACCTTTGCCGGCCCTTCGAGCACGGAGCGGATATTATCGTCCATTCGGCCACCAAATTTCTTGGTGGCCATGGCACCAGCATTGGCGGGTTAATTGTCGATAGCGGGCGCTTCCAATGGGATCAAGGCCCCTTCCCACAACTTGTTGAGCCGAGTCGTGGTTATCATGGGATTCGGTTCTATGAAACATTCGGCGACTTTGCCTATATTATGAAGGCACGGGTCGAAGGATTGCGCGATCTCGGGCCGGCGCTCAGCCCATTCAATGCCTTCTTATTCCTGCAAGGGATCGAGACCCTTGGCCTGCGAATGGATCGGCATGTCGCCAATGCAGTTGCAGTTGCCGAGTTTCTGGAACAACACCCACTGGTCGAATGGGTCAACTACCCATCGCTGCCGGGAAGCCCTTCGCATGCGCTTGCAGCGCGCTATTTGCCGCAGGGAGCCGGCGCGATCATGACTTTCGGTATTGCCGGGGGGTATACGGCCGGCAAGCGTTTCATCGAACGTCTGCAACTCTTCTCGCACCTTGCCAATGTTGGTGATGCAAAATCGCTCGTCATTCACCCCGCCAGCACAACACATCAGCAGCTGAGTGAAGCAGAACAACGGGCGGCCGGAGTTCAACCCGAGATGATCCGGCTCTCGATCGGATTAGAAGACAGTGATGATCTCTTGTGGGATCTTGATCAGGCACTCAAGGGGTAACATGCAGAATCAACAGCCGGCAACCGGAGCCGTGAGTTCCGGCTCACCTGTGCGGCTCAGTGAGTTTGCCACCACTGCCTATGATCGATTACGCATCCTGCGGCAATACCGCAATGTCGCAATCGTTGGCCTGTCGGCGAACCCTGCCCGCCCGAGTCATTTTGTGGCAATTTACCTGCTTGCCGAAGGGTACCGGGTCATTCCGGTCAATCCACGTGAAACGACGATCCTTGGGCAAACCTGCTACCCATCGCTGCGCGATGTTCCCGAGCCGGTTGAGGTTGTCGATATCTTCCGCGATCCACAGGCCGTACCGGCGATCGTCGATGATGCGATTGTGATCAGCGCCAGGGTGATCTGGATGCAGCTGGGAATCATCAATGAGGCAGCCGCCCGCACTGCACGTGCTGCAGGCCTCGAGGTTGTGATGGATGCGTGTATGAAGATCGAACACGCGCGTTTCTTTGGCGGCCTCAGCACACTCGGGCTGAATACCGGCCTGATCACGGCACGTCGCCGGATCTGAAAGGGTGCCAACCATGCAGACCAACCAACATGAAGAGTATGTGCTCGACACACCAGCGGTACGTGACCTGATCCGCCGTGTCGGAGAACTGACAGCGCAGCATCCGCCGGCCGAGGCACTGGCACTGTTGCGCCCCGATTTCGCTGCACTACTCGCCGACCCACACTGGCTCCCTGATCAGTATCGTCTTCCGGCACCCAGCACCGGTATGGGTGGCGCGAGCGCCACCTGGCTGCTCTACCGTTCCGCCAACGGCGATCTCTCGCTCTCGGTGCTGGTACTGCCGCCGGGGGCGGCCACCCCGATCCACGACCACATGGCCTGGGGGCTGGTCGGGCTCTATGCCGGTGAGCAGCATGAAATTGTGTTTCGCCGCAGCACAGGCGCAGCAGCCGATGATCATCATGTACCGCTCGAGGTGGCCGAGCATCATGCACTGAAGCCGGGCGACTTCTACACCCTGCTGCCACCCGATGGCGATATTCACCAGGTACGCACTACATCAAGCGTACCTTCGCTCAGCATCCATCTGCTTGGTGTCGATGTCGGTTGCCTCTGGCGGCACACCTATACCCTCGAAGACCAGCAGATGCATGCATTCCGCTCGGGTTGGAGCAATGCTGCCTGCCGCGAGTATGAACAATCATGATCCCAACCTTCCGGTTGCTCTTGCTGTTGCTTCTCGGCTCGTTGCTTGTCGCCGGGGTAGCCCTTGACCCACGGATGCTCTGGCTGGCGATTGCGTATCTGGTGGCGCTTGCCGTACTGGTGGCGACCGATGCGTTTGTGTGTGTACGGCCGAGCGAGATCGATATCGAACGCATCAATGATTCGCGCCTTTCGATTGGTGCCGACAACCTGATCACCATTCTGATTGCCAATCGCAGCCGCCGGCCGCTCCAGTTCCAGCTACGCGATGAATACCCCTATCAGTTTCTATGCACCAAACCCTTCCTGCACGGCAAGATCGGCGCATACGAACTTCACGAAACAAAGTATTATGTGCGGCCGCTCCAGCGTGGTGATTATGCATTCGGCGATATCAACATTCGCTATGATTCGCCGCTGAAGACATTCGTGCGCCAGATACGCTGCCCGGCCGGTGCAGCGGTAAAGGTGTACCCGAATGTCCTTGATATCCGCAAGTATGATCTGCTGGCGCGTAAGGGGATGCTGCTTGAAATCGGCCTGCGTGCCTCGCGGCTCTTCGGCCTCGGCACCGAGTTCGAGCGGCTACGAGAATACAACCCCGACGATGAATTCCGCCGCATCAACTGGAAGGCCACGGCCCGGCGCGGCAAGCCGATCGCCGCCGAGTACGAAACCGAGCGCAGCCAGTATGTCGTCAACCTGATCGACACCGGCCGGCTGATGCGACCACCGGTTGGGGTTGTGGAAGACACGCCCGGCAGCGGCCTCGCCAAACTCGATTATGTCATCAATGCTGCACTGCTCCTGACGTATGTCGTCACACTGAAGGGCGATCATGTCGGTATGCTCACATTTGCCGACGATGTGCGTACGTATCTGGCGCCACGTCGCGGGAAGGGCCAGTTCTACCGCATGCTCGAAGCGCTCTACAATGTGCAACTCGAGCCGGTCGAAGCTGATTACAGCCGGGCGCTCACCTATCTTGGCACACGCCACAAGCGCCGGTCGCTCGTGATCGTCTATACCGATCTCGTGACGCTCGATGCTGCACGACCACTGATCGCACACTTGGCGCGCATGGCGCGGCGGCATCTGCCGCTGTGTGTGCTGATCTCCGATCCGGATGTAGCGCGGATCGCCGCTGCCGCCCCCAGCGACTCCGGCAGTATCTACCAGCGTGCCGTCGCCGAGATGCTGCTTGACGAACGGCGGATCATTCGCGATACATTGCACCGCAGCGGTG
>CALLZL010000449.1 GCA_937859575.1 uncultured Chloroflexota bacterium | reverse complement strand
CAGGCAATCTCGGGGTTCGTCTTCGGCGCCGTCTGCGGATCCTTTCTTGTTTTTATACCCCGCCGGAGCAGCGGCCAGGCGCGCGAGAAATGGGCCAGGCCCGAGCCGATAGTCCAGAGAAGTGCTAATCCGAGCACCAGCGGCCAGAGAGTTGCCAGGGCTGCCAGCCAGCTGAGCAGCAGGGGCAGTTCGCCGAATGGGCTGAGGGCGGCATCAACGAGTCGCCAGATCAGGGCGGTGACGGTAATGGTGAGCTTTTGTTTGCCCCATGATCCGGCACTGATCACCTCGCCTTCGGCGGCGGCATACGAGCGTAGCCCCGAGACGGCAAATTCGCGGGCGATGATCGCAAAAGCCGCCCATGCAGGGATGAGGCTGTGTTCGACCATCGGGATCAGCGCCGCTGCCACGAAGATTTTGTCGGAGATCGTATCGAGGAAGATTCCGAGCGGGGAGACAACCTTGAGCCGGCGGGCGATCCGCCCGTCGATGATGTCGCTGATCGCCATCAGCAACAGCAGTGCAATGGCGCTACCATAGCCCCATGCCCCGCCGATCAGAATCAGAATCACCAGGATCGGGGAACCGGCGATGCGAAAGATGCCGAGCAGATTAGGTACATGACGTCTATTCAACACGCTCTCCGTCACACGAGTGCAGAATGATCTCGGTGTGCAGGGTTGGTCGATCCATCAGGGTGCGGGTATGGCCTTGCTTTGCGAACAACCACACTATCATACCTTATTTAGCGGCTGATACTGCCGATTTCGACCTGTGCAATCACAAGTCGGTTGTCTGGCATGCTCGGTGTGGTACTGGTGATCGGTAGCCGGCGCAGCTCGCCATCCTCGACGGTATAGACACCAAGGAGCAGGCTATAGGTGCCGGGGGCGAGATCGGCAGGCAGCAGCAGTGCCCGTTCGTCGTGAACCGGGTCGGCAATGCGCCATGTGGTGGTGCGGCCGGCGTCGCCGTAGCCAAACAGCGGCGGGCTATCGTTGTTGGCCAGTGGCGGGGTATCACACTCGCGGCACAGATGCAGGAACATGCGGTAGTCGTGGCCTGGTGGTGCAGTGGCCTGCCAGTAGAGGGTGATCGGCAGTGTGCCGCCGGCGCGCAGGGTCGTGCCATGTGGTGTGATACTGATCCCGCGTAGCTGCAGTTCGCTGCCGAAGTTGGCGATCAGTGGTGTCGCCGGCTGGGGGATGACGCCGCTGCCAAACACTTCGGGGTAGCTCTGGCACATGATTTCAACACCGACGAAGGTTGCCCCGCCACACGGCCAGGTGCGTTGTGGGTAAGCAAAGCGCAGCCCAAGCCAGCCATAGCGATCGGCGGCAGTCGGTGGCGGATCGATCGTTGCCGCATGATCGGGCGCGATCAACAGCAGCACCCGCCGTCGATCCTGTGCCTGTTCGCGGTAGAATGGATCATAGCGCTTGCGAATAAAATCGCGCAATGCTGCGTCATCTTCCAGCCCGCCGCGATCCCCTTCGGCAAAGATTGGAAAGCTGATCGGTTGTGGCAGCGGATCGGGTGTAACCCGTGGCGCGTAGTAGTCGTAGAGCGGCATGACATAATATGGATGCACAATCACCAGGTCATCGGGCACAACCCGTTGCGCCAGTGCAGCCACCGCTTCGCGCCACTGCTCTTTGACCGGATCACCCGAGAAGAGCCCTTTGCCGGGTTGCACGAGGGTTGTTGTGCACGCAAGGAGAATCAGCAGCAGGAGCGATCCAGTCGCGTAACGGATACGGCTGCCGAACCGGTGGAGTGGCCGTGACAGCACAATGATCCACGGGGCGAAGGCGACCATGGCGTAGCGTGGTTCGTAGATCGGGGCAAACAGCAGCACGGCGGCCAGCAGCAGGAGCGGCGGGAAGAAGACACACAGCACGAGCAGTGCCGCCTGATTGCCGTCGTGCGCATCGCGTAGCAGCAGCACGACACTTGTAGCGGCCATAACCGCGAATGGCAGAAACCAGATCAGTGCCGGCAGGCCGAGAAACCCATCAATATCACCGGGCCAGCGGTCGAGCGCAAAGCGCGCCAGTGTGAGTGCAACGCCAGTGAGCGGCCCGATAGCGGTGTGGCTGCCAGCCGCCCCTTCGGCCCGTGCCGCGGCGAGGATGCCGAGGATGCCGATTGCGCCGGATGCCAGCGCAACCAGTATTGCCGGCCAGCGCATGGTGAGCAGCCACCCGATCCGGCCGGTGGCCGCCGGAGCCGTCAGCGCCAGCCCAAGCGCGATGCCGGCAATCCCAAGCAATGCGAGACGATGAACGAAGAGGCACACCAGGCCAACCGCCGCTGCCGCCAGCCAGCTGCGCATACTGCCGATGCGCATGGCTCGCAGCGTTAGCCAGCATAGACTTGCCATAGCAAGCAGCAGCAGGCTGTAGGCCTTGGCATCCTGTGCATGCCAGATCGCATAGGGTGCGATAGCCGCCAGCATGCCGGCCACTAATGCCGCCGGGCCGATCCCTGGTTGCGGTTGGAGCTCGGCGGCCGCCATGGCGATCACCACACAGGCTAGTGCGCCGGCCAATGCCGACGGAAACCGCAAGGCCCATTCACTATCGCCGGCAACCAGAATCCAGCCACGCAGCAGCAGATGATAGAGCGGGTATCCGGCGTCGGGGCTGAAGAGTTCGCTCGTAAGCGTCAGCCATCCCTTGCCGCTACGCCCGGTGACTTCCGCCCATGTGCTGCCTTCGTCAAGCCACAGGCTCTGGGCATCGAGGCGGAAGAGCCGCAGGGTCAGTGCGATAAGCGCCAATCCGCCGAGACGGATAAGGTTGAGTTGTACTAGACGCATGCTGTTTCCGTGGGTGCCGCTGGATCGACATCTGACTACCCATGGAGTGGTGTTCAGATGCCGAGTGCCTGCCGATATGCCGCTTCAAACCGCGTACAGGCCACATCCCAGGTAAGTTCGTGCTGGACGCGCCGGCGGGCCTGTTCGCCGAGGCGAGCTGCAAACGAGCGATCGCTCAGCAGCCGATCAATTGCTGCGGCCAGTGCGACGCTGTCGCGTTCGGGCACCAGCAGGCCGTGTTGCTGATCATCAATGACATCCGGGATGCCGGCGACCCGTGAGGCGACAATCGGCCGGCCGCTCCCCATCCCTTCGAGGAGCGTATTCGGTAAACCATCGATATTGCCGGCTTGATCACGCACCGACGGCACACAATAGACATCGGCAGCTGCGATAAACCGGGCCACCCGCCGCCGTTCGAGCTGGCCGACGAAGCGTACATGCCCGCTGATTCCACGTGCCGCAACCTGCTGTTCGAGCTCGGCTTGCAGATCGCCATAGCCGGCAATGGCGAGGATCGCGCCGGGATGCCGTGCGCGTAAGGCTGCAAAGGCATCGATCAGGTAGTTGAACCCCTTTTTGTGTACCAGCCGGCCGATTGCGGCTATCAGGGGAGTATCGCCGGCGATGCCAAGCTCGCTGCGTAGTGCAGCAGCACCGGCAGCATCGGGTTGGAAGGTTGAGCTATCGACACCATATGGAATGACGGTAGCATTGGCCGGATGCGCACCTAGCCGCAATGCGCGCTGGTGGAGTTCGCTGCTGCAGGCCGTCACGGCTCCCGCAGCACGGAAGATGGCGGCGGCTGCCAGCGAAAGCGGCCATGCACGCTCGGCCAGAAAGACATCCGAGCCATGCAGACTCACAACCAGCGGTAGCTGGTGGAGTCGTGCGGCGATCGCGGCCGGCAGGCCATTGGGCAAAACCCAGTGGGCATGGAGCAGATCGTATGGTTCGGCCGCCAGCCGGCACAGCAGCGCATTGAATGATGCTCCGAGCGCCAGTGGCGCTGCCAGAAGTGCAGCCCTGCGCAGCCCGACATCACCGCGCAATGATTCGGCATAGCCCCAGATGTTCAGGCTCGGATGCGGTGCATAGCGGTAGACGTGCAGGCGCGCACCTCGATCGGTCGGTGTACGTCGCAGCTCGGGATGGAAGGGCATGACAAGATCGACCTGATGGCCGCGGCGCACCATTCCCGCCGCAATCTCCTCAATAAAGGGTGCGGTCGTCTCGCCGGGGTATTGCGGATACGATGGGGGGAGCACCAGGATCGGCATGGGGGGGGCCCTATCGAATCGGCGCCCCCCCGCCATAATCGGCGGGATACGCATAGACATGCACAATGGTTGTCTGCTGGCGGCCGCGTACATCGATCACATACGTTGGTGAGCGATACACCTCGCGGAAGCCAAACGCCGGATCGGCAACCATGGCGTCGAGCATGCGCTGCACCTCGCGTTCGGGGCGTTGCAGGCTTTCGAGCACCAGATACCGTGCATTATAGTGCTGCGCCAGGCGCAGCACCACCTGCGGATCGGTGGTGTATGGAATCATGACGGCCGGCCGTTCGGTATGCCAGTTGAGCTGCCAGGGTGCGCGGGTCATCATCACCGCATCGGTGGGGGTCTCATCGCTGAGCCAGCGGTAGAGAATGAGATCGGGCTGGTAGATGCGCGGTTCGACATCGAGCTTATCGGCAATGATCGGCCACGATGGCGTGATGGTACACACAAATGCACTGATCACCAGCAACAGCCCGAGCGGTGTCCAGCGCCCGCCACCGATTATTGCAATGCGTTCGTAGCCTCGCCAGAGCGCCGCAGCCGCAAAGATCGCCAGCCATGGCATCAGCGCTACCCAGTAGCGTTCTTCGTTGGTATGCCAGTAGAATATGAGAAACAACGCATACGGCAGATAGGCGGCAAGCAACAGCCCTATGAGTCGGCGGCGGTAGCCGAGGGCGCCGATCATGCCAAACAGTGACAACCATGCACCAACTTCAAACAAGAGCCGCTGTTTGTCGGGCCGGCCGCCGAGCATGCTGCCCAGTTCGAATGGTGCGCCGGGCCAGGCCGGCATAAGGTAATCGCGGATCGCGGCGATCTGTCGTTCGATTTTGATGAATGTGCGATCGAAGCCCCAGCGTAGAATCCAGGTATGATCGGGAACCCCGCTCACACTCAAACCGCCATCGGGCGCATACACGGCATAGATTCGATCCCATTCGGTATATTCCAGCACCCACGCATCTTTGCTCTCGGTCGAATAGTAGGGCCGCCCGAACACTAGCATGTTGCGCAGCATATACGGCGAAAGGATGGCGATCGCCAGTGCGGCCCAGACGATCACCGGCAGCATGCGGCGCAGTATGACCTGCAGATCCACCGGTTCGCCGCGCCGCCAGGGCCGGCATTCGGCAAGAAACCAGAGCCCCATCCCCACGGCAATCAGCCCGCCGCTTCCCGGTTTCTGCAGCAGCATGAGGCCGGTAGCGATCGCTGCCGCCAGCAGGGTGCGCAGGCCGCCGGTGGCCGCTTCCCCCCGCCGTGCCGCCTGTTCGAGCCCGGCTGTGCGGTAGATCAGCGCGACGGCCGCAAAGGCGAAGAGTACAAAGGCCAGATCACCGGTAACATAAAACACCAGCAGAAAGAAGAGATGGCTGGTGAGAATAATGAGAGCCGCCGTCAGGCCGATCCGTCGATCCCATAGGCGTGATCCGGCCAGATAGATCGCCACGATCAGCAGGGCATGAAACAGAAAATTCGGCAGTTTGGCTGCGATCGGCCCGACACCAAACATGGCGTAGAACGGTACGATCCAGATCGGCTGCATGATTGGCCATGTCTCTTGTGGGCGGGTCACACCTGCATAGATCTGGTAGAACTGAGTGACATAATCAACCACAAAGCCGCGCCCGGCAAGCAGGTTTCGTGCAACCACGGCATTGTCGGCATAATCGGCATGGCCGACATAGTTGAGCGGAATGGCGGCCGCCAGAATGAAACCAAGCCATGCGAGTGTCGCACTGCCCAATAGTATGGCGGCCACCGAGCGCTGATTGAGCGTCGTGGCGATCCAGTGGCTGAGGCGCGGCAATCCATCGCGGCCGAGGGTGATCGCCAGTAGCAGCAGGACGATCGCCAGCATGCCGAGCAAGAGTGAGTCGGGGGAATTGCGCCGCAGCACCGTGTCGATTCCGCGTTGCTGAAATGCCGTTACGACGGTGGCAAGCGCCAGTACCAGCCAGACAAGAGCAGCCGCGAACAGGCCGTAGTGGAGTGCCGCACCACGCCCGAAACGCCGCACCAATGCCGCTGCGATCTCGATGAGTGGCGAACGCCATGCGATCACAAGCAGCATCACCGCGAGGGTGATGCTCCAGGGCAAGATAGAT
>CALLZL010000448.1 GCA_937859575.1 uncultured Chloroflexota bacterium | reverse complement strand
GCATAGTCGCGGCGGTACTGTTCGAGCCCATCGGTCAACCGTTGTTGCAGAACGGCGAGATCCTCATGCTGTGGATCCCAGGCGACATACAGCGGCTTGATTTTGGTGCGCAGGAAGTGATCGGGGCACGAGGTGCCAAGTTCGGCGAGGCGTGGTGCGTCGCTGCTATTCACAAAGCGCATGGTGGCTTCGTCGTCTTGCACGGTTGCGATCATGCGGCGGGGTGCGGCTGACGTGGCCACGCAACCAGGGGAGCAGATCGGCCAGCACGGCATGGCGTGCCGCTTCGTCGAGCGTCGCATACCGCTGCCCGCCAAACGTCTGCTCGCCGCGATCATGAGCCGCGATATAGCGTGCCGCACGTTCGATCAGTTCGAGGGTTAGCTCATAACAGGCATGATCATCATCGGCCCAGTTGATCAACCCATGGCTACCGAGAATCACCCCCTTGGCCGTTGGATGTGCGCGACAGATCGCCTCAAGCGTCAGGCCGAGCTCAAACCCCGGTCGCAGCCAGGGCGTCCAGATCACCTCATCACCATAGATCGTACGAGTCAGGTCGGCTGAGTTGCGTGCCGCAGCCACCGCAATAACGGCATTGGGATGCATATGATCGACATGGCGCGCCGGCACGAAGGCATGCAGTGGTGTATCGATCGACGAAGCACGTGGGTTGAGGTTATAGGTGCAATGGCTGTAGAGCGCCACCATCGCATCTTCGGCAGCCGATTTGGCACCACGCTGCGGCGCCTGCTGATAGACACCCTGCAGGCTGTAGAGCTTCGTCATTTCGAGCGAGGCGAAGAGATCGCGGGTGGCCGTGCGCAAATCGCCGCCCGACCCCTTGACCCACAGAACATCCCGATCGGCGCCATCCAGCGGATCCGGCATATGAATCTTCGATGATGTGTTACCGCCGCCGGTGTTGGTGATGCGTCCGTCGGCACCAAGCAGATTCGAACGGTACACCAGCCGCGCTACCGGATCGAGTGTCGCGGCATAGGTAGCATCCCATGCATAATGAACATGTTCGAGGGTTGCCGGATCAAGCGCCATCGGTGTCTCCTTTCAGTCGTGTCTGCCCTATTATACGCATGAAGTGACAACCGACGTTGCCGATCGTGTTGGCCGGCGGCATGGCATCACTATAGCCAGGTGCAGAATGATTGATCATTGGGACCGCTCGCATCTTGCGCACATGCGGGCGGGACACCCGCGCTCCCAGGATGCGGCGCACATGCGGGCGGGACGCCCGCGCTCCCAGGATGCGGATGGCTCAAGATTGCTGCACTTCGCTCTAGCGGATGCCTGCCGGCGGCGTGCCCTCATCCAGCGAATCATCAAACTCCAATACAGGGAAGTCACTTTCGATCAGTTGGGCCTGGCCGCTGCGACCGGCCTCCTGCGCCTTGAGCAATACTTCAAGGACATGATAGGCATGCGCAGGGGTGATCTGCGGCCGGGTACCCTGTCGAATACATGTAACCAGGTGCCGCAGGCCATCGAGATACGACCAATGTGGAGCCGTTTCCGGAATGTGTTCCCATGCACCGGTAGCATTGCGCCACAGATCGTAGCCCTGTGGTGCCCAATCATCCCCCTGCAGCCGGATGGTGCCTTGGCTGCCATACAGTTCGAGGGTTGCATCGCGATACCGCTGTATCGTGAAACTACTCGTCACAACCGCAAATGCGGCATGGCCGAAATCCAGCAAGATCTGTACATTATCTTCAATCGTGACCGCCACCTGCTGCCCGTTGACACGGCGCTCGGGCAACGCCGTGCCGCTGAACGCCGTCACGCGGCGAACCGGCCCAAGCCAACCCGTCAGGCTCGTGACGTTATACACGGCGAGGTCAAAGAGTGTGTTGTGTCCGTTGGGGGCGACCCCTTTGCGCTACCGTGTAGAACGTCCGTCAA
>CALLZL010000447.1 GCA_937859575.1 uncultured Chloroflexota bacterium | reverse complement strand
TGCGTGCTTCCTGGTAGTTGCCCTGATACTCCATCACCTGGCCGCGCAGCGTCAGGCTTCGCGCCTCGCTGGTGCGATCGCCGGCGCTGCTTGCGATCGCACGCGCCCGCTCGATCGCAGCCAATGCCGCCGGGTAATCACTGATGTCGCGGTAGAGTGCGGCCCATGCATTAGCCACCTGTGCCATATGGTCGTTCTGCTGCTCGTGAGCCGCAAGCGTTTCGAGGATTGCCAGATCGGTGCGCTGGCCGGCGCGATCGCCGATGCGTTCGTAGACCTGCATGCGCAGCCAGTGGAGGGCATAACGCTCGGCTGGATCGTGTACCAGTTCGAGCGCCCGGCTCAAGTAGCCAAGTGCTTCGTTATTGGCGTATTCGGCTGCCAGCCGGCGCGCAGCACGGGCGGCGAAACGGAGTTCGCGCTCGGTATCGCCGGCCTGACGCCAGTGGAATGCCAGCAATGGTGACAGATCGCCATGCTCATCATCACGCACTTCGTACCAGCCGGCAACCCGCCGGTGCAACTCTTCGCGCTGGGCATGCAGTAAGGTTCGGTAGGTGACTTCGTGAATGATCGACTGGCGAAACTGGTGGCTGCGCAACGGCGTTGCTTCATCAAGTACCTGGATCATATCGGCACGACCCAGTTCGGCCAGATTCGCCACCAGATGCTGGCGCACCTGGCGATCGGGCGCAACCTCGCGCAGCACGGCCGCCCCGAAGATCTGGCCGACGACCGCGGCAATCTTGATGGTGAGCTGAGCCTCGGCGGCCAGCCGATCGATACGGCTCAGCACCAGCCCCTGCACGGTATCGGGCAGTTGCAGCTGCTGTGGATCAGCCACAAGGCGTGCAGTATTGCCGTCGATCGCAATGGCAGCCGAATCGCGCAAACTGAGCACCAGCTCTTCGACAACAAACGGGCTGCCGGAGGTACGCTGCCAGATCAGTTCGGCAAAATCATTGGTGATACGCGCCACTCCTAGGCGGGCCGCCGCCAGCACTGCCGCATCGGCCGCCGGCAACGGGCCAAGGGTGAGCGCGGGATGCGATGCCAGCCGGCGCACAGCCCAATAGGGATGCTCGACGCCGAGTTCACCGGGCGAACGCACGACAAGTACCAGCAGCAGCGGCATACCGGCCATGGCGCGTGCCAGTTGCAGTGCAACTTCCCACGAGAGTGAATCGAGCCATTGGGCATCTTCGAGCACCAGCAGCAGTGGCCGTTCGGCAGCCCAGAGCGCCAGCAGATCGATCAGCAGCGCGGTAAGGCTCGCCTGCCGCAACCGTGGTTCGAGGCTACGTGTCAGATCATTCTCGGCCAGGTTCAGCCCGAGCACATCATTCAGCAGCGGCGCACGTTCAAGCAGTGCCGGGGCAAACTCGGCCAGCCGCGCCTCTACCTGCGCGGCCGCGCCGGCAGCCGGTGCCGAATCGAGATCGAAATAGGAGCTGAAGATCGGCTGCCAGCCGCGATAGGCGGTCTGCTGTTCGTGCGACAGGCCGCTCCCGGCCAGATCGACCACCCCATGGGCACGCGCACGCTGCACAAGTTCGGCAACCATGCGCGATTTGCCGATCCCGGGTTCACCCTCGATACACAGCAGGCCGGCGGTACGCGATCGCAGTGCCGCCAGTGCCGTATCGAGATGCGCTACTTCGTCGCTACGCCCAATAAGTTGCGCAACGGTCGCCGCCGACTGATCGCGGCGTTCGCCGAGGGGCAAGTAGGCGCGCACCGCCGCCGCCTTGCCCTTCACCAGCTGTGGCGGCAGGATCTGCCAGGCCAGATCGGCGCGGGTCGCATGTGACGTGGCATGATCGGCCAGAATGCGCCCGGGGCCGGCCGCCTGCATCAAGCGCGCCGCCAGGTTCACCGGATCGCCGATCACGGTATATTCGCGGCGGGTGGCGCTTCCGACCGGCCCGGCAAA
Source organism: uncultured Chloroflexota bacterium (assembly GCA_937859575.1). Classification (GTDB taxonomy): domain Bacteria; phylum Chloroflexota; class Chloroflexia; order Chloroflexales; family Roseiflexaceae; genus CALLZL01. The sequence goes on along the minus strand of CALLZL010000447.1, from coordinate 4,167 downwards.
CACCCGGCCGGTGGTAATGCCAAGCGCCAGTTCAACCTGCTGCTCGGCCGCAAGGCGCTGCAGATCGAGTGCACAGCGCACCGCCCGCAGTGCATCATCTTCGTGGGCCAGCGGCGGCGCCCCAAACAGGATCACCCCGATCGTCCCTTTGTCATCGACCAGCAGCTTGTTGATACTGCCTTCATAGCGATCAACGATGGTTTGCAGAGCGCGCATAAGCGTATCGACCTGCGGCAGGGCACCTTCGGCGGCGGCATTGATCCCGCCGATACTAAGGAAGATCACGCTCATGCGGCGCAGATCGGCCAGCAGCCCATCGATCAGCTCCGGTGGCGCCGGCAGTGTCGGCGCCACGCCGGGCTGAACGACCGCCACATCTGCCGGAGCGGCCGCAAGCAGATCACGGGCGGCGGCGCTCAGCACGATCTCGCCGCGCTGCGCCTGATGTTCGGCTTCGGCAACCTGGCGCAATGGATCACCGGCGATAATATACTGCCAGCGATCACGCACTCCACCGACCGACAGTGCCGTCACATCGCCAACCCCAAGCCCGATCTTCATGCCAAGATCAAAGCGGCCGGCACTGGTGTCGATAGCCGCGAATTCGGCCATGGCATCCTGCATCCGGTCGGCAGCCTGCCGCGCATGCCGCAGCCGCTGCGGCAACCGGGCGGTCGTCGATGCCGGAAACACCGCCAGCAGTGCATCGCCGCTGAACTGCACCACCTCGCCGCCTGCGGCTTCGAGCAGATCGATCATGCGGCTGAAATAGCGATTGAGGATCTGCGTCAGCTCCTCGGCGCCATCACGCGCACCACGGCTAAGCGCCAGTTGTTCGGAGAGCGCCGTGAAGCCCGACACATCGGCAAACAGCACGGCGGCCGCAAACTGTTCGGCAGTGGCGATTTGTGGAATGCGGCCCGACGCGCAGGCCGCACGTACGACCGCCGGCGGCAAAAAGCTTACCAATGCCGCCAGAAGCTCGGTATCGACAAGAGTTGCGGGCGAAGATTGGCGGTTCAGTTGGTCATCCTTGGTACAAAACGTCGATGAAACAAGGTACTCTCGCCGCTCACGGCACCACTCACCGGCCGCCAGCCGCCACGCGCCGGCCGATTGCGACCATCGGCCAGGAGTGCGCCACGATCGATTCCGGAATAGAGGGCGACAAAATCATCCCACTGGGTTGCGGCAAAATAGTTGCTGTAGGTGCCTTCGCCAACCAGATACGAGGTTGTCAGGGCTGTCGAGGGCCCACTGGCCGTAACTGTCGGGAACAACACCGAGATCCCGCTGCTGGCATTACTCAGATTGATCGTGCCGCCGGCATCATTGCCGCCGCTGATCTGGCTGTTCTTGACGATCAGGCCGTTGTTCAGCTCGCTCAACAATGCAGCAGCGCTGGTGCGGATAGCAATGTTTGGGAAGCCGGGATTGGCGAAGACACTGGCCATATGGCGCAGATCGACAAGTACGTCATCGTCGCGGTGCAACAGATCGCCGGTTGAGTCGAAGCGCTGCAACAGCGCGCGCCGGTTGTTGATGTCGCTACGGCTGACATTCAGATTATCAGAGAGTGCGATCGCAAACTGCGACAACCGGTTATTGACGGCCGCCACTTTCGTAAGATCATAGGCCGCTACCGAGATAAACAGCCCGGGGGCGCGGCTCTTCACCGTGTTGGTATAGGCATCGACGGTTCCACTCGCGACGGTACGCGGCGTATTGGCGGCGGTGAGCAGCGGCAACAGGCGATCATAGACATCCAGCACCCACATCACATCGGCGCTGGCCACCATGTAGTTGGCGAAATCACGCGCATCATAGGCGGCATCAAAGCTGCCGAAGAGGCAGACGTTGTAATACAGTACATCGAGCTTGCTGCCACCCAACGCGCTCATCAGCGCGCTGCGGATCTCTTTCGGCGTGAGTGAGATCGCCTCCGGTTCGTTGGTTCCTTGCTTCCAACCGGTAGTCTCGTCGATCGCGACCCCCGTCACGGCATGGCCATGGTCGCTGATCACCAGCATGGTGCGATCGGAAGGGAAGTTGGCGCGGGCATTGCCGACAAAATCGCGTAAGGTGTCGGGGTGCGAGGTATCGAGTTCGCCCAACTCACGGCAATCCTCAGCACCATCACTGCGCAGGTAGCAGAACTGCGTGCCGGTATCGCCATACAGATCCTTCAAGACGACGATATGGACGGCCGGGTAGAACTGGGCAATTCGTGTGAGCGTATTGTAATGTGCCTGCAAGAACGGGCCGCGCTGCGGGTTACATCCGGCACACTCAACCGGATCGCCCAGGTTACTGTCGCCCGCCAGATAGACCATCAGGGTCCAGGGTTTTTTGGCGGCCGACGGCAGCGGCCGTGGATCGGTCGTCACACTGTTCTGGGGCAGTTCGCGCACGGCACTGACGAACTTGACCACACTGAAGTAGAACGAGATGCCGTAATCCTTCTGCGGATCAGGTATACTGCCATACCCCGGCCCGAGCGCATACACATACCAGGCGTAATCCTTGTTGAGCTGCAGTGTGAAATTAGCACCGTCGCCATCCTTCAGCCCGGTATTACTTGCCGAAGAGATCGTGTACTTGATATCGAAGATCTCGCTGCTGCACCCTTCCTTGGTCGCATCGTCAAGCTGGTAGATACAGAAGAGATAGCGTGTACCTGCCGGCGGCTGCCGTGGTGCCCATTCGAATGTCCACGGGAAGGCAACCTCGGCATAACTGGTAGGCTTCGTCAGATTCACATTACTGATGTTGATATCGACACCCGCCTGGCTGGCGCTGCGGATCACCGGCCCGGCCCAGTAGGCGATACGCCGGCCATCGACCCCGCCATTGATAAACCAGACCTGATAGAAGCCACTGCCGGGATCAGCCACACGCCGGAAGCTATACTGCCCTGCCGTGTTGGCAAATGTCACATCAACCGTTGTGGCCTGGCCACCGGCCGGGGTGTAGGTCAGCGCCACCTGGCCGCCGGCCCCTGTATCCGACGGGATGGCGGCATTGACCAGCGAACCGCTGATAGTGCCGTTGGGCAGCGTCGTGCTGCCACACCCCTGCAGGCTGATGTCGTCGATCGAGACATCAATGGCCGGGTTAAACCCATCGCCAACCAGTGAGATCGCGACCCAGACGAACTGCCCTTGCTGCATGGCGCTGATCACTGCGGGATGCGCGACGGCATTGATTGAGTCGCTGATGGTATACCAGCTGCCGGTACCGGGAATAAGAACCGGCGAACTGAAGATCGGCGCCCCTAGCCCGCCGGTGAGTGGATCGTACAGATAAAGTTCGAACCAGATCTCGTCGTGTGGATCGACAAGATAGCCACCCACCCCGCCTGGTGTACCACGGTTGTGTACCAGCATATTGAAATCAACGGCCAGCGAGTTGGCGGTTGGGGGGAAGTAAAAGAGCTGCGCGAATGAATCGACTTCGGCAGTAATCACATCGCCAAAGGCGGTGTAAAACCCATCGGCGTCTTCCGTCATGCGGAAGCCATTTGGCGCTGTGGTGCGGTTGGTCGTATCGAGCAGCACATTCGGCATCACCACCGACCACGCCGTGCCATAGTCGAGTGTCGGGTTGATCAGCAACTGCTGGCAGCCGGCAAAACTTGATTCGGCCTGCTTCGTCGGTGCGGCCGGTTGCGGTGCTTCACCACCACTCATGAGGCGTGGCCGGGCACCCGCCAGGCCAGCACCCACCCGCGACTTGGCAGGCGGCACCGATTGCAGATTCACCGTCTGTGGGTAGCGGGCGAGATCAGCAACCCGCGCATCGAGCAGTGGGCGCGGATCGATCGCCGGCGGTACTGGTGGGGCTTCGGGCGGTTCGGGCATCGCGGCGGCGAATGGGGCCGGGTGCAAACCGATCAGCAGGGCGGCAACGAAGGCGAAGACAGCGAGCCGGGCAGCAGTGCGATACGACATCAGGTCTCCTCTGCTCCGATAGGGAGCGGCGCACAACAACCGGATCGGCAAAGCCGAGCGGTTGCCGGGTTGATTGAGTGTGACGCGATGTTGGCAGAAACGCAGAGCGCGCCCATTATAGCATAGGGGTAGATGGGGATACCGCCCGGCTGCGTCGCCTGGGTGCATGCTACAGAGGCATGCACCCGGCTTTGCTACGCTCGATAGCGGGCGACAA
>CALLZL010000446.1 GCA_937859575.1 uncultured Chloroflexota bacterium | reverse complement strand
CATCGGCCGGGGTGATCAGGCGTGGCTGCAGATCCTCGCCGGCGTCGGCCGGGCACCAGGCGATTCCAAGCTCAAGCGAGGTCTCGGCGATGATTTCAAATGCTGTATATGGCGGCAGATAGAGGGCGTGCGGCATGCCGTCGAAGACATGCTTCCGGCTGCCAATTGCTTCCCAGCGCATCGCACCGGCGATAACCGTTGCCGTGCCCCCCAGTAGCACCAGCGCCATTTCGTTGCCCGCCGTCGTGCCATGTTGGCGGGTTTGCGGTTCGAGGCGACGCGCCACGAAACTGAGATCGACCCAGCCGGCTTCTGCCGGAGTGATCGACACCGTAACCCCTTCGGCATCGGCAGCATGTGCCGTGCGCAATAGTTCACGATTGGCCATATGATCCCTTTCTTACGAAGCTCATGTGCTTGCCGCTTTATTCATGTTCGAGAGCAGCGATCAGGCGCAGCAAGCCGGCCCGTAATGTTTCGTGCGCCGTCAGGCACGAAATCATCAGATGTGAGCCATGCTCGTAACTATAAAAATACCCCGGATGCACCAGCACGCCATGCTCGAGCAGATGCAGGATCAGCGCCTCTTCATCGGGCCAGCCATACACTTCCGGGAACAGATAATAACCGCCGTCGGGGCGCCGCACGCCCAGGAACTGGCTTTGTGCCAGAAGCTCGCATGCCATGTCGAGCCCGGCATGTACATGGAGCCGCATCCGGTCGATAAATTCGGGTGCTCCGGCAAAGAGATCCGGCAGCATTGCCTGCACCAGGCCACTGGCCGAAAGGAACGTATCATTGAGCAGTTCGAGTCGGGCGGCGTATCGTTCGTGGGCCGGTGTATTGAGCGCAATCCAGCCCAACTTCATGTCGGGCAGGGCGAACATCTTCGAGATACCATTCAGTGTGAAGACCGGCAGTGCCGGGTGCAATGCCGCAATCGGCGGCACATGCGATGCCATATAGGCAAATTCGGCAAACACCTCGTCGCAGATCAGCGGCAGCCGTAGGGCTTCGAGTGCCGGGAGCGCCGCCTGAATGACCATGCCGGTCGGATTATGGGGCGAAATCACGAGCACGGCACGCGTGCGGTGATCGGCCTGGGCATGCAGGCTGGCCGGGTCGATGCGCCAGCTACGTCGTTCGTCAAGTGCATATGGCCGCAGCTCAATACGGTGAACTGCCGCAAGATACTCGAAGAGCGGGTAACTCACTGCCGGCGCCAACACATTATCGCCCGGGTCGGTCAGGAGCGCGAAGAGCAGATTGTAGGCCTCGCTTGTGCTGGCCGTCAGGATGATCTGGTCGGGAAGCAGGGCCAGTGCCGGCCGGCGTTGCGCATAATAGTGCACAACTGCGCGACGCGCGGCAAGCAAGCCGCGTGGATCGGGATCATAGCGCCGGGCTGCCCAGTATCGATCAGCAGCGTCGCGCAAGACATGCTGTGGAAACTGCAACCCTTGATGCGTCGGGTTGCTGCTGGTCAGGTCGATATAGCCGGCACCGTCAGCCCTGCGCCGGCGCGCAAGCTCGATCGCGTTCGGCGTCAGATCATCGTACGCGAGAAATCCGGTCATGGCGTGCCTATCGACCGCATACAATCCAGCGGGAAGGGTAGCATTATCAGCTGACTCGCTAGGGCTGTCAATCGACGAGGGCGGCAGGGCTGCAGCGCAGCGAATCTCCATGACTGCTGGCGTTGACGCCACCAGAGCGCAATGCTACAATGCCCCGGCAGAACAGACGGGTTAGGTGCAACTATATGCGGGGCAAACAGATCATTCTTGGCGTCTGCGGCAGTATCGCGGCCTATAAAGTTGCCGAACTGGCGCGGAACCTGACACTCGGCGGCGCGATCGTCGATGTGATCCTGACGGAAGCCGCCACGCATTTTGTTGGATCGGCAACATTTCAGGCACTGACCGGCCGGCCGGTACTCAGCAGCATGTGGCACCTGCCCGAGGATGGCGTGGTAGGGCATGTGTCGCTTGGCCAGCATGCCGATCTGATCGTTGTCGCGCCGGCGACCGCCAATACGATTGCGCGGATCGCTGCCGGCCTGAGTGATGATCTGCTGACGACAACCGTGCTGGCTTCGGCTGCGCCGATCATGATCGCCCCGGCTATGAACCCGCAGATGTACCTGAATCCGGCCACCCAAGAGAATATTGCGCTGCTACGCCGGCGTGGCATGACGGTCATCGAGCCGGAGGTTGGCCGCATGGCCGAACCGATGGTCGGTAAAGGCCGCCTGCCCGAACCCGCTGCCCTTGAAGCACACATCCGTGCCCTGATCGGCCGTACCACCGGCCCACTGCGCGGCCGCCGGGTCGTAGTGACGGCCGGCGGCACGCATGAGCCGATCGATCCGGTACGTTATATCGGTAATCGCTCTTCGGGGCGTATGGGGTTTGCCCTGGCTGCCGAAGCGCGTGATCGAGGCGCCCATGTGGCACTGATCGCCGGGCCGACACCATTGCCGCCTCCGGTTGGAGTCGAACTCATACGTGTCGAAACCGCGCTCGACATGCAGGCGGCGGTAACAGCTGCTATCGATGGTGCCGATCTCTTGATCATGAATGCTGCTGTGGCTGATTTCCGGCCGGCTACATTTGTTGATCAGAAGATTAAAAAAGGCCTGAACGATGATTTCACCCTGAATCTGGTGCGTAACCCGGATATTCTTGGTGGCCTTGCCGATCGCCGCGACCTGATTAAGGTCGGCTTTGCCGCCGAGACCCAGGAACTGATTATGTATGCACGCACCAAACTCACCCAGAAAGGTCTCGATCTGATTATTGCCAACGAAGCGGTGGCCAGTATCGGTGCTAGCGATATTCAGCTCTTGCTGATCGATGCCCATGGCAGCGAAACTCTGGCTCGCCAGCCAAAAGAGACGGCCGCAGTTGCGGTGATCGACGCAATACTCGCACGCTGGCCCGAACGCCTGTCGCCGATGGAGCGCCTGAACGCATGACAACTCCTCCACCACACGATCCAACCGACGATCGCGAAGAACAGGACATACCGGAAGAGCATGCTGGTGAGACAACGCGTGTCGGCAAAGCAGTCGGTGAGTTGGTGCGCCCGACGCGCAACCTGCCGGTACTCGCCGAAACGCGTACCAGTACGGCGCAGGCTGCTGCGCTGCGTGAACGGATCGCGATGCTGATCGCCGCGCTCGGCGATCCCGAACATCCGTTACATCAGCGTGCTTCGGTTGATCTGATTGCGCTTGGCGAACCGGCGGTACCGGCACTCTGCGAGGTGTTGCAGGCCGATAACGGCTGGTTGCAGGCGTTTCGTGCCACCGAGTTGCTCGGGCAGATTGGTGATGGGCGCGCAGCCGGGCCGCTGCTCGATGCGTTGCGCCACCCCAACAGCAATGTGCGCTGGGGTGCCGTTCGTTCGCTGGCGGTTGTTGGTGATGCGCGCGCCTTTTTCGAGCTACGCCGGGTAGCTGCCCATGACCGTGGTAAGACCAGTTGGGGCGAGCCGGTTGCCGGTGCCGCCCGAAGCGCCCTCGAACAGATGCAGGGTCGGAATATCTTACTACGCGGCGCTGATCTCTTACAAACATCGCTTGCATGTGTCGTCATGCTGGTTGCCCTGACCTTCGCCTGGAGCGTTGTGACTGCCGTGCGTGAAGAGTTGCAGCAGGTTGGCATCCCCGAGTCGGGCGGCGCCCTCGAACTGCCACCGATTGTCCGTACGGCACTGCCGACCGAGATTCCTGAAGTGCCGACTCCACTACCGACTCCACTGCCGATCGAAACAGTGGAAGCTGTCGTGGAGGAAGAGGCGCTGTTGTTCACCGGTGCCGTACTGAGCGCTGGGAATGTGCGCTCATCGCCGGCTCGTGAGCCCGATAATGTGATCGGTCTGGTGAGCGAAGGGGATGATATCGTCTTTGTGGCAACCAGTACCGATTTTCAATGGTATCGCATCCGACTCGGCGAACGCTTTTCGGCAGCATCGCGTATCCAGAGCGATGATGGTTCGGGATGGGTCAATCGTTCGCTGCTTACCCAACCGCCGGCTGATGTGCCGATCGACGAAACGCTTGTCGGCCGGTAATATACGACCGTCAACAAGATCAAGAGTATTCCATGATCATTTCGCGAACACTGCGTGCCATCTTTCTTGGCGTGACACTCATTGCCCTGATGGTTGCCTGCGTTGGTTCGGTCTTCCTGAGCGAAATTCGCCGTGCGGCCGGCAGTGATGATCAACCAGTCGAGTTTATTGTCGAGCAGGGTGATTCAACCAGCCAGATCGCTACCCGGCTAGGCGCGGAAGGGTTGATTCGTCAGCCGTTACTCTTTACACTGCTGGTACGGATGCAAGGGCTCGATGGGCAACTGCAGGCCGGGCGTTACCTGCTCAGCGAAAGCATGACGATGAGCGATATTATCGTCGCACTGCAGAATAGCCGGGTCGAAGAGATTCAGATCACACTGATCGAAGGCTTGCGTATTGAAGAAGTTGCACAGCAGATCGGCTCGTCTGGGCTCATCAACGTGACCGAACAGTCGTTCCTGCGTACCGTCCGCAACGGTGAAGCCTTCAAACCCGAGCATTTCCTGCTCAGCAGCCTGCCGAGCGGTGCCGGCCTCGAAGGGTACCTCTTCCCCGATACCTACCGTTTCGCAGTAACGGCAACCGTCACCGAAGTTGTACAGACGATGCTGAATCGTTTCGACCAGCAGTATGCTACATTCGAGACCGAAGTGCAGGTGAGTAACGTCAGTGTCCACCAGATCGTCACGATGGCGTCGATTGTGCAGCGCGAAGCCTCGCGTAGCGACGAAATGCCGCAGATCGCGGCTGTCTTCTGGAATCGGTTGAAACCGGAAAATCAAGCTGAGACAGCCGGCCGACTCGGTGCTGATCCAACCGTACAGTATGTGCTTGGTCAGCGCGGCAACTGGTGGCCGAAGCTCGATACGCTGAGCATCGATGAGATCAATGGCATCACAAGCCCGTATAATACGCGGGGCAATCCCGGCTTGCCGCCCGGGCCAATCAGTAGCCCGGGGTTACTGGCCTTGCGCGCCGCTGCACGACCGGATGCATCCTCAAATTACCTCTATTTTGTCGCCTCGTGCACCAGTGCCGGCACGCACAACTTTGCAACAACGTATGTCGAATTCCAGCGTTACGAGCAGGAATACCTCGCTTGTAGCGCTCAATAGAAAGCCCGCATTATGGCGACCTCTCGCTTGCTTGCCGGGGTGATCGGCGATCCGGTGGCACATAGCCGTTCGCCGATCATGCATAATGCTGCATTTGCACATCATGGCATCAATGCACAGTACGAACGCTGGCATACGCCGCCTGCCGAACTGGCGGCACGGGTGGCCACTCTGCGTGCACCGCAGTACCTGGGGGCGAATGTCACATTACCGCATAAAGTAGCGGTGCTGGAACTGCTCGATCGAATCGACGAGCAGGCAGCTCAGATCGGTGCCGTCAATACGATCGTCCGCGAGGCTGATGGGGGATTGAGCGGCTGGAATACCGATGCGCCTGCGATTGTGGCAACACTCCAAGAGACAGCCGGTTTTTCGGTTGTGGGGGCGCGGGTGTTGTTGCTTGGTGCGAGTGGTGCAGCCCGTGCCGCCGCCTTTGCGCTCGGCAGTGCCGGTGCTGCCCGGATCACGGTTGTGAATCGTACGTTGGAACGTGCTGAAGGGCTGCTTGCCGATCTGCTTGCGACCCTTGAGCATGATCCGTTGCTGTATGCACTCGCCTCCGATGATCCTGATCTGGCGGCAGCGGCAGCCGATGCGACCCTGATCATCAATGCAACATCGCTCGGCTGGCGCGAGGGGGAAACACCACTTGCCGCCGGCCTGATAGCGCCGCATGCGCTGGTGTTCGATATGGTCTATCGTGAGACACAGCTCTTGCGTGATGCGGTGGCTCGCGGCGCACGGGCCCTTGATGGTCTCGATATGCTGGTACGGCAGGCGGCACTGGCCTTTTCGTACTGGACACAACAGCCGCCGCCGGTTGATGTGATGCGCTCGGCCGTGAGTCGCCTTGGTTAACACCCGCCCTACCACGAGGAGTATGCGCCGTGACACT
>CALLZL010000445.1 GCA_937859575.1 uncultured Chloroflexota bacterium | reverse complement strand
AATCAGGCCGAAATACTCGGCGTCGGCCCAGATCCGGCGCGCATGCCCCAGATCCGCGGGTTGCAATGTCCGCAAGGTATCGCCGGCGGCACGCAACACGACCCGCGCCCCGCTCAGGCATGCGATATCATCGAGCATGGCCGGATGCCCCGTCACCGCATCAGGTGCATGCACCGCCAGAATACGCCGTGGTTGCGGTGCATCGGCTTGCGCCAGCAGCACACTCATGCATGCCTCGGAAACCTGGCGCGCCAGCAACAGCAGATTGCCGACACCAGCCCGATCCAGCAGGCGCAGCAGCGGCACCAGGTCGGCGGTTTCCTGCAACTCGAGATCGCTCACCAGCAGCGCGGCATGCTCAAGCTCGATCCGCCGGTTCGGCTCGTGGGCCAGGATCCATTCCGAAAGCGGCTTGCCATTGTAGTAACTGCCGATCACATACTGCCGCTCCAGATCCCGCCCGCGCCCCGAACGGATATCAACCGCGCCATACTCGCTCACGGTATCAACGATCTCGGCAAGGAACTCGGCAAGTGGTTCGTCGTGGCACAATGCCAGCGCCAGTTGCGCATACTGTGCCGGGGTCGTCAGCAGCTGAGCCTGTGCGCGACACGCCGCAAGCATCTCGTGCATGCCCTGCTCAAGAAACCGCCGTAACCGCATGGCATTGCCGCCGGCGGCGATATAGGTGACCCCCTGGTTGTAGATCGACTGAAACAGCACGGCTGCCGTGGCGGTTCCATCACCAACCCGCTCGTGCAGACGCCACAGCACATGGCGGAGGAACATCGCACCAACATCGGCATCGCGATCGGCAAGCTGCAGCATGCGGCGCACAATCACACCACCGCTGTCGAGCAACTCCGGCCGCTTATCAACCGGCCCGACCGGCTCGACGCCGACTGCGCGCGGTAGCGGCCCGAGTGTCGGGCGGATGGCATTTACCAGCTGATTGATCCCACGCTGAAAACCGGCATACGCCCGAGGCTGAAAAGTCACCGAGGGGGTGCGAGGTTTCTGTTTGAAGGTCGAGCGGGGCTGATCACGTTCACTGGTCATGGCAGGTACTGCCGGGGCATCGTGTGGGGGCATAAAAGCCCCCACACCGCCGCCATCCACAGGATGTGGTTCACGAGAATTCTACCCTTTCAACCCCGAGAGCGAAATGCCCTCGATGAAGGCACGCTGGGCAAAGAAGAAGATCAGCAGGATCGGCATCGTCACAATCGTGCTCACTGCCATCAGGTACGGGTAGGCATTCGACTTCGCGCCGACTTCGGCCATGGCGCGGCCCATGCGCTGGATCGCCAGGGCCAGCGTCCACTCCGGCTCGTTGTTGATATAGATCAGCGGCCCGAGATAGTCGTTCCAGGCATCCATAAAGGCAAACAACGCCACCACCGTCAGTGCCGGCTTGGCCAGCGGCAGTATCACCCGGAGCAGGATCGTGATCTCATTCGCGCCATCGATCTTGGCCGCTTCCGAAAGCTCCATCGGAATGGTACGAAAGAACTGCCGCAGCATAAAGATGAAGAAGGCATTGGCGAAGAATGCCGGCACCACCAGCGGCAGATAGGTATTGATCCAGCCGAGCTCTTTGAAAATTATGAAGAGCGGTACCAACCGCACCTGAAACGGGATCATCATCGTCGCCAGACAGACGGCAAAGCAGAAATCACGCCCCGGCCAGTTCATGCGGGCAAACGAATATGCCACCAGCGCCGATGACAATACCGTACCAATGGTCGCCGGGATGGCATATTTGAAGACCGTGTTGAAGGCGTAAAGGTTGAAATTCTGCACCTGCCAGGCCGAAATGAAATTCCCCACATACGCCGGATTAGGAATCCATACCGGCGGCACCACATACACCTGGCTGTCGTCCTTCATGGCCGATGTGATCATCCAGTAGAACGGCACCAGGAACGTGACCGCCAGGAGAAACAAGAGCGCATAGCGCCCGATGGTGCCCATTCGATCGCTGAGACTGACATGCCGGGTATGCCGGATCGTCAGCGGCGGGCTGGTATCTGCTGTCTTGACCGCCATACGCACCTTCCTCATTCACTTCGATAGTAGACCCAGCGTGCCGATGAGCGGAACAAGGTCACGGTGAAGATCACAATCACAATGAACAACACCCACGCCAATGCCGATGCCTTGCCCATACGTAAGTATTGAAAGGCATTGCGGTAGAGAAACAGCGCAAAAAACTCGGTCGCCCGATTTGGCCCACCTTGCGTCAGCAGCCAGGGCAGTGCGAAATTCTGGAAGCCGCCGATAAAGGCCATAACCATGTTGAACAGGATCACCGGGCTACACATCGGCAGGGTGATATTCCAGAACCTGGCCCAGCTGCCGCCACCATCGATCGTCGCTGCTTCGTACAATTCACGCGGCACATCCTGAAGCGTCGCCAGGAAGATCACCATCGCCCCACCCTGCATCCACATATGGATCATCAGCAGGGTCGGCTTTACCACATCCGGGCTCGAAAGAAATGGGATCGTCGGCAACTCAAAGGCCCGCAGGGTCGCATTAATGGCACCGAACTGGATGTTCAACACAAATGCCCAGACCGACGACACCACGATGATCGGCACGATCGAGGGGAAGAAGAAGATCGCCCGGAAGGCCGAACGGGCAAAGATGCGCGTGTTCAGCAGCACCGCCATGAGGAATGCCGAGCCAACCCCAAGTGGTGAGCTCAGTACCACCCACCAGAGCGTATTCCACACCACCAGAAAGAAGTCGTTATCGGTCGCCAGGTTGGTATAGTTGGTGAGGCCGATAAAGACCGGCGGCTGAAGCAGATCGTAGCGGGTGAAACTGAAGTAGAGCGACGACAAGATCGGGAAGACTGTCCAGAGGAAGAAGCCGATCAGCCATGGTGAAGCAAACAGCACCCCAAAGAAAAACTCGCGTCGCTGTGCCCGCGAGAGCTGAGGCCTTCGCCTGATAGTTGCTACCGCTGCCATAGGTACCTCGCTACACGGGGATCAGGCCCCGGAACTTACGCTCCTCGCCACCGCAGCACTGCCACGGCAGCGAGGAGCGAACCCGATTCCTAGGCGTAGCCCGCCTCGCGCCATTCCTTCTCGGCATCCTGCTGCAGCGCTGCGGCAGCATCGGCACCCGTCATCTCGCCACGATAGACCTTCTCGAAGTATTCGTTGTACTTGCGGCTGACAAATGTTTCGATCTCGCACCAGAGCGGATGATGCCACTCATCGGCCTCCCGCACCGACTTGATATAGAAATCGAGCCCGGGGTATGGCGATGCATCAACCGCCTCGACATACGGCTTGAAGTCGGGCAACCAGCCAACCGAGTTGTACACCGCGTCGCAGTGCTCTTTGGTGTTGAGGAATTCGGCCACCGGCCATGCCCATTCGGCAGGGTTCTTGGCCCCCTTGTACAGGAAGACCATATGCCCGCCGCCAAACTGCACCTTGCGGCCGCGCCGGCCTTCCGGCACCGGAATCCATGTCGCCCGGTTGAGTGGCGCAATCTCGGGCTTCTCGTGGAACGTCTCGCCCGGATGCCAGTACCCCTCGACAATCATGGCCTGCACGCCCGAATTATACGAACCACCCCAGGTTCCCTGCCCTTCAACCGAACGCAGACCGGTCAGGTTATCGGGCCCGATGATCTTCACGAACTCGGCCAGCGTTTCGAGCCCTTCGGCCATCATCGGGTTGTCGATATTGAAGGTGCGACTACCATTATCGAACCACTCAAAACCCCACGAGTCGGGCAGGAAGCTCCCGTCGCTCGTCGCAAACAGGCCACCTTCGGCGTCGGTCGGATCGTAGCCGATCTGCTGCAGGTTGCCGGCACCGTCGAACTTGGTCAACTTGCGATGCCATTCAAGCATCTCGGGCCATGTCACCGGCGGATTGTCGGGGTCGAGACCCGCCTCTTCCACCAGCTTGGTGTTGTAGTTCAGGCCGCGCCGCACAAACGCCTCGATCCCCGAGACGCCATACTGCTTGCCCTGGTAGAACTGGCCGTTCCAAGCGGCCGGCGTGAAGTTCTCGGGTTTGAGCGTGCTGCTGGTCGCCACGAAATCACCAACCTCAATCGCCTGCCCTTTCGACATGTAGTCGATGTAGTGGTGGCCGGTACCGATATCCGGCGGGGTGCCGGCGGCCACGGCCGTGAGGAAAACCTCTTCGGCATTGACACCCGTCTTGATGTCGATCGTGTGCGGGGCGACTCTGGCCTGGAGAATCGGCTGGAATACTTTCACTGCATCGGCATACTGATTCCAGAACAACCAGTACGAAATGACACCACCTTCGGCCTGCGGTGGTGCGCTGGTCACTGGGGCAGCACCTGTGTCATCCGACGCTTGCGGACTCTGGCCGGAGGGGGCCGGCGCAGTTGTACACGCCGCGAGTGCGGCGCTGCCTGCAGCAACCATGCTGAGGCGGAGGAAGTCGCGACGATTGAACCGCTTCTCACCCATTGTCTGTTCTCCTGTTCTTCCAAGAGATCCGGCGATCTACGCTGACCCCATCGTCAGCACGTGCGCAACAAAGGGAATGATACGAATACTGGTCTCTTCGTATCGGTTATCATCGTGTCAGAAGAAAATCGTTTACTTCGCTACAACACGTAAGATTATACATTTCATCAATATGTGTTCGGCAGACACGAGTATAGAATCAGAGTACCTTTCTGTCAAGCCATTGATCATTGTGTAAAAAGATTTGCCGCGCAGGGCCAACCGATCGGCAACAGCCCGGTACTAGCGCAGCATCACCGGCAACCGCAAAATGGTCGGGCGGGCGGCAAGGGCACCGGGAGTGGCTCCCTGGCCAATCACTTCGATTTCGCTGAGCGCGGCCGGAGCAGCGCGGCCATTGCGGCTGCCGCTCACGGCCTGCACCACAAACAGTGCCCGATCGGCGGCAACCGGTGTATCGTATGCGATTGTCGTGCCGCCCCGGCTGAGCGGTAGGGTGTCGGCAATACTGCGCCGGGCTGCGGTTACCTCCGCCCCACCAAGGTACAAGCGCCATTCTCCGGCGATTGTATAGTCACTGCTGAAGCCGGCATGCCCGGCTTCGACTCCTGCCAGGCGGATTTCGAGCAGCGCAACTGGTTGCGGCCAGCGTAACTCAATCGCCTGGCCTTCACTCTGGGTGCCGATCCAGGGGGCGGTGCGATCCTGAAAACCACCACCCGGAGCCGGCACATAGCCACGCCGATCGTTGAGACGGTCGGTGGTCGCAGTAGCGGCAAATACCCCACCCTGCATACTGCCGGTCGCCACTTGCGCCGCCGGGGCGATGTTCGTCCAGCCCAGTGCGGCAAGCGGCTGGCTGCTGAGCGATCCACTGACATGCCCCATATGGCAGCCGACACACTGCATAACCTGGCCGGGGCGGCCGGGCGAATTCCCCTGTGCAATCGAAAGGCTGGTGCGATTGCCGCCGCGCACAATACGGCCATGTTGATCACGCAGCACAATAAACACTGGCGTGTCGGCCGGTGCCGAAGCAGTAAATGCCCCCTGTGCATCTACCGGCACGGTGATCCATTTCACCGCCCGCACCTGGTCATCAGGGCGTTCGGCACGATAACTTGCCCCACTGAACTGATTGGCGTCGATATAAATATCGGCGAATGCAACACTGCCAAGTGCCGGCGAATTGTTAATATATGGCAGTTCAAGCGGCGGGTTGGCATACACGTTCGGGTTGTGCAGCGTCACAAGCTGCACCTCGT
Organism: uncultured Chloroflexota bacterium; assembly: GCA_937859575.1. Classification (GTDB taxonomy): domain Bacteria; phylum Chloroflexota; class Chloroflexia; order Chloroflexales; family Roseiflexaceae; genus CALLZL01. The sequence goes on along the minus strand of CALLZL010000445.1, from coordinate 352 downwards.
TGATCCGGCGTGTGCTCCAGGCATACACCGGCCGGCCATCGGTGTCGAGCAGGCCGCGCGGCACATTGGCGCGCACCGGGTCGTCGATCGCATGTTCATCGAAACGCTCGGCCGGCAGTTGCCACATCCCGGCCCCATCCCCAACCAGCCGCAGCACCACAGCGACCGCCTCGACACTATCATAGACACCACCGAAGTCGCTGATTGTCACCGGCTGCATGTCGCTGCCATCAGGGCGAATGGTGCGCAGTTCATAGCGCTGATCGCCGGCCTGCAACCCGAGTGTAAACCAGCGGCCGGCCTGATAGAAACGGTAGCTGCCCTGCGACGCGACGCGCCGGTCGGCCACGGT
>CALLZL010000444.1 GCA_937859575.1 uncultured Chloroflexota bacterium | reverse complement strand
CCGTGAGTGTATCATTGGCAAGAATGTCTATATCGACTTCGGAGTTGTGCTGGGTGATTGCTGCAAGGTGCAGAACAATGCCTTGCTCTACCACGGGCTGACGGTTGAGGATGGCGTGTTTATCGGCCCGGCGGCGGTCTTTACCAATGATCGCATCCCACGCGCGGTGAATGCCGATGGCAGCCTCAAAGGTGCCGCCGATTGGGAAGTAGCACCGATCCTGGTGCGGCGTGGTGCCTCGATCGGCGCCGCCGCTACCGTGGTGGCTGGTGTCACCATCGGTAGCTGGGCGCTTGTCGGTGCAGCGGCGGTCGTTACCCGCGATGTGCCCGACCACGCAATTGTTGTCGGCAATCCAGCGCGCGGGATCGGCTATGTCAGCGCTGGTGGTGTACGCTGTGCCACCCAGGCCGAAGCGATCGCACGCACCGCAAGCGAAACCGGCTCGTGAACCGGGCCGCTCGCCGATTGGGGAGCCAACCCTTGCTACCAGTCGGCTACCGAACCATCGGCATGCCAGAAGCGCGGTGTCTCCCACGTGCCGTCGTCGAGCTTGTCGGCCAGTGCTTCTTCATCAAGCTCGATCCCCAGTCCCGGCCCTTCCGGCAGCGCAATATGGCCGTCGATGATCGTAAACGGCTGCTTCAGGTAGCCAACCCCGGTCGTCACATGTTCTTGCACCAGGAAGTTGGGCGTACAGGCATCGAGCTGCAAACACGCCGCCAGCGCAATCGGCCCAAGCGGGCAGTGCGGTGCCAGGCCGGCGTAGTAGCATTCGCCCATCGCAGCAATCTTCTTGCATTCGAGAATGCCGCCGGCATGCGAAATATCTGGCTGCAGTATCATCGCTGCCTGCTTCTCGATCACCTCACGAAACCCCCAGCGCGTGAAGAGTCGCTCACCGGTGGCGATCGGAATGCTCGTGCTGCGTGCAACCGTCACCAGGGCATCGACATTCTCGGGGAGCACCGGCTCTTCAATGAACATGGGGTGGTATGGCTCAAGCTCCTTTGCCAGCCGGATCGACATCGCCGGGCTGCAGCGCCCGTGGAAGTCGATTCCGAGATCGACATGCTTGCCGACCGCAGCACGCAGCTCGGCGAAACGGCGCACCTCTTCCTCGACGGCCGCCGGTGTATCGACAATCCGCATCGGCCCGCTCAGCCCGGTTTTGAGTGCACTGAACCCCTGCCCAACACTTCCTCTGGCACTTTCGATATATTCGCCATAACTCGCCCCGCCAACCCAGCCATACACCTTGATCCGGTCGCGTACCGCGCCGCCAAGCAGTTTGTAGATCGGCTGGCCAAACCATTTGCCGGTAATATCCCAGAGCGCCTGCTCGATTCCCGACAGCGCACTGCATAACACCGGCCCGCCACGATAAAACTGCCCACGGTAGATCGCCTGCCAGTGATGCTCGATCCGCAATGGATCCTGCCCGATCAGATAACGACCGATCTCATGCACTGCTGCGGCTGTCGTCTGTGCCCGCCCTTCAACAATCGGTTCGCCCAGCCCGATGATCCCTTCATCGGTATGAACTTTCAAAAAAAGCCAGCGCGGCTTGACAAACAAGGTCTCCAGCCGGGTGATTTTCATGATGTTGCTCCCGCTATTTCGGCATTCGTACCCGTGCAAAGAACACCAGCGAACTTGCGACCATCGCCGCTGCTACTGCAAATAACGTCGTCTCGGAAACGCCCATGCCGAGCAAGAGGGTGCCGACAAATGGTGCCAGCATCCCACGTAGCCCGATCGTCGCTGTTTGCAGCGCTGCGTATTCGATCACCCGGCCCCGTTCGGCCAGTGCGATCGTTGTATTCGTCACTCCCAGTTCAAATCCGCCTTGCAGTAACCCCTGGGCGATAAATGCCGGCACCAGCATCCATGCACTATCGGCCCAGATATACGTGAATGGCACGATAATCGCGCACACCACACTCACCTGCAGCACCCAGAGCGGCCCGCGCTGATCAAGCACGCGCCCCCAGAAGAAGAACCCGATCAACCAGAAGAGCGACTGCACCAGCCCAAGCCCGCCGATCTCGGTGTACGAAAGCCCCAGGCGGCTGACCTGTACCACCGGGTAGAGCGCCACCGGCAGGCGGTTGAGGTTGCTGATCTCCAGCGTGATCG
>CALLZL010000443.1 GCA_937859575.1 uncultured Chloroflexota bacterium | reverse complement strand
GGTCGGCGCTCGGGTATGCCGCGCTTGCGCACCATCGGCCGCGGCGAATGGTCGGATGAACTGTTGCCGGCTGATATTGCGGCCAGCGGTTTCTGTGGTTCGGGCATTTCCGCGGGGATCGCCGAACTGCTGCTGGCAGGCATCATCCGCCCTGATGGGCGCTTTGCCGACGACGACGAACTGACGGCACGGTTTGGTGCCGGGCCATACCCCTGGTTACACCGCGATGGGCCGCGAGCGATGTACCGGCTGGCACCAGCCGAGCAGAGCTCAACCGGCCGCGAGATCTGCGTAACGCAGGATGACGTGCGGAATATTCAGCTGGCGAAAGCTGCGCTCTACGCAGGATGCAAACTGCTGATGAAACGGCGCGGTGTGACCAGTGTCGATCGCATCGTACTGGCCGGTGCGTTTGGCAGTTATATCGACCCATTGCACGCCATGGCGATCGGCCTTATTCCGGATTGCGACCCATCACAGGTAACGGCGGTCGGCAATGCAGCCGGTGATGGTGCACGCATGGCGTTGCTCAATGCCGGTTTGCGCGCCGAGTCGGCGCAACTGGCACGCCGGGTTGCGTATATCGAAACCGCAATCGATGAGGATTTTCAGGCCGAATTCGTGGCTGCCATGCACATGCCGCATAAGAACGACACCTTTCCGCATCTGGCTGCACGCGGCCTGCTGCCCAACGGCGAATCGACCCACCGCCGTCGCGCACGGCGTCGGGCAAACGGCATCGAGATCCAGGCTTCAGCCAAGAGCCACGAGGAGCATCCATGAGCCGTCGCAGCGTATTGATCGACGCACTCGCAGCCACCCCACGCGATCTTGAGCGGCTGTTGCGCCCGGTGCCCGAAGCCAGATTCCTGCTGCGCCCAGGCGGCGAGGAATGGTGTATTGCCGATGTGGTCGCGCATCTTGCCGATATCGAACAGCGCTTCCTGGTGCAACTGCAGCGAATTGTGGCCGAAGCGAACCCGCAGATCGAAGGGTTGCCGCCACACCCGCAGCAGCACGACCTGACCCGCCCGGCGGCCGATCTGGCGGCCGAATTTGCGGTGCGGCGCACCGTGACACTCGAATTCCTGCGTGGCTTGCAGCAGGCCGATTGGGCACGGCCGTTTGTGAGTGCCTCGGGGCATGCCCTGCGTTTCCGTGATCGCATCCAACTGCTGGTCGGCCACGATAGTTCGCATCTTAATCAGATCATTGCCCTGCGTGAGCAACTGGAACGAAACCAGTAGCAACCCTGTATACCGACGGTCGTACGGCACACCGCAACTGCGGGATCCAGCAAGAAAGCGAAGAACCATGCCCGAACGACGAACACCACTCTACGACTACCACCTGCGCCACGGCGCCGAACTGGTGCGTGGCGGCGGCGACTACATGTTTCCGCTCTGCTTCACTTCGCCGGCCGAAGAGCATCTCAATACGCGCAGAAGTGTTGGGATGCAGGATCTTTCGAGCATGGGCGAGGTCGATATCAAAGGGCCGGGTGCCGAGCGGCTGATCAACTACCTGCTGGTGAACGACATCCGCGACATGGAGCCGGGGCAGATGCGCTACTCATCGATGTGTAACTCCGAGGGCGGCGTTGTTGATGATATTACCGTCTATAAATTCCACGACGAACACTTCATGATCGTCACCAGTTCGGGCCCACGCAAAAAAACCGCGCGCTGGATCGCCGATCATGCGATCGGCACCGCCACCTATGTTACGGATATGACGGCGGCCATTGCGCTGCCGGTGGTGCAGGGGCCGCGCTCACGCGAATTCCTGCTGACGCTGGTGCAGGATGCCGATCTGGCGGCATTGCGCTACTTCCGCTTTACCACTGCCCGTATCGGTGATACCACACTGGTGATTTCGCGCTCGGGGTATACCGGCGAACTCGGCTACGAGTTGTATACCCCCGCCGAAGAGGCCGGCTGGCTCTGGGAACATCTTCTGCAACAGGGGCGTGCCTTCGGTTTGCAGCCATATGGGGTCACCGCCATGCAGACATTACGGCTCGAAAAAGGGCTGGTGTTGTATGGCAACGACGTCAACGAAGAATACACGCCGTTTCATGTTGGCCTGGATCGCTGGATCCGCTTCGAAAAGCGTGACTTCCTCGGCCGCGAAGCACTCTTGCGCGTCCAGGAGCAGGGTGTCGATCGGCGGTGGGTTGGGCTTGTGCTGGCTGGAACCCAACCGGCGGCCGTCAATGCACCGATCTACCCCATCCAGGATGTCCCGCCCCGCGCCCGCCGCCGTTTCAGTGGTGCCGATGCCGGCGAGCCACTCGACCGGCTCCAGCCCGGCGTCACGCAGATCGGTCATGTCACCTATAGCAACCGAGGCTATACCATCGGTAAAACCCTCGCCCTGGCCTATGTGCAGGTGCAATACGCCTGGCCCGGCAGCCGGGTGCTGGTGCAGGTTGGCGAACGCGTTGTTCCGGCGACCGTCACACCGACACCATTTTTCGATCCGCAGGGTGCGCGCTTGCGGGCACGGAGTGGCTAGCGGCAGGAAACCACGAATGGCACGAACTTCACACGAAAGAAGCCAGGGCATGCAGCGAATTGCAAAACACTACCACACGATCGTCGTCGGGGTTGGCGGGGTGGGCAGTGCCACGGCCTACGAACTGGCCAAGCGCGGTCGGCGGGTGCTGGGGCTCGAACGCTTCGATATTCCCCACGACATGGGATCATCACATGGCTATACCCGTATCATCCGGCTGGCCTATTACGAACATCCATCATATGTGATGCT
>CALLZL010000442.1 GCA_937859575.1 uncultured Chloroflexota bacterium | reverse complement strand
CGACAGGCTCGCCGCGCAGCAGATCCATTACCGGACGCGCCTTGGTCGGCGAGATGCGAACGTATTGCGTTATCGCTTTTGCTTGCATCGTTATCGCCCTGTTGCGAAGTAGCCACTGCCGGCCGAGGCCTGGGCTGCGCCACTCATTACTTCATCTTCCCGCGCTTATCGGCCTTCTTACCACCGTGACCACGGAACAGGCGTGTCGGCGCGAATTCGCCGAGCTTATGACCAACCATGTTCTCGGTAACATACACCGGAACGTGCCGGCGGCCGTCGTGAACTGCTATGGTATGCCCAACCATCTGCGGAAAGATCGTCGAGTCGCGCGACCAGGTGCGCAATACCCGCTTTTCACTCGAGCGGTTCAACTCTTCGACACGATGCAGGAGGCGGTCATCAACGTATGGTCCCTTTTTCGATGAACGAGACATCTATTCATTCCTCCTAGCGCTTGGTGCTGCGACGCCGCACAATAAATGAATCGGTGCGCGGGTTGTGACGCGTCTTGACACCGCGTGCCGGCTTACCCCACTTTGTTTTGGGAGTCGGCATACCACGCGGAGCGCGCCCTTCACCACCGCCGTGAGGATGGTCGCGCGGGTTCATTGCCGATCCACGGACTTCAGGCCGTCGACCAAGCCAGCGCTTACGGCCAGCTTTCCCAAGGCGGATGTTCTGATGATCGGTATTACCAACCTGGCCGATGGTCGCAATACATTCGATATGTACCCGACGCATTTCGCCCGATGGCATCCGCAGAGTGGCGTAGGTGCCTTCCTTAGCCATCAACTGGGCCGATGCACCAGCACTTCGCACCATGACGCCGCCACGACCGATCTGCAGTTCGATGTTATGCACTTGTGTACCAAGCGGAATAAGCCGTAAAGGCAACGCATTACCGATGCGAATATCGGCTTCAGGGCCACTCATGACACTATCGCCAACCCGCAGGCCATTCGGAGCCAGAATATAGCGCTTCTCGCCATCGATATAATTCAGCAGAGCAATACGTGCGCTACGGTTTGGATCGTACTCAATTGCCGCAACCCGGGCTGCAACGCCATGCTTATTGCGCTTGAAATCGATAATGCGATACTGCCGCTTATTACCGCCACCTCGATGGCGGGTCGTGATCCGACCTCGATTATTGCGCCCACCGCTCTTGCGGAGCGGGGCAAGCAACGAACGCTCGGGTTTCTTCTTGGTGATCTCCTCGTAGGTCGACGCCGACATGTTTCGCCGACCGGCCGAGGTTGGCTTGTACTTGCGAATCGGCATCTTATACCCCCTCGAACAGATCGATCCGGCTGCCTTCCGCCAGAGTGACGATCGCTTTCTTCCAGTCGGCCGTATAGCCGAACTCACGGCCGCGGCGTTTCATCTTTCCGCGCACATTCATGGTGTGCACCTTCGCCACCGACACATTGAAGATCGCCTCGATCGCAGCCTTGATCTGTGATTTTGATGCGTTGCGATCAACCTCAAAACAGTACTTGTTGAGTGTCATGAGGTTGGTATTCTTCTCGGTGATCAGCGGGCGAATAATGATCTGATGCGGGATCATTCTTCCTCCTCGCCGGCATCGCCGCCGGTTACAAGCACAGCCGACGGCTGACCAAGATAGCTCTCGATCACATCTACGGCAGCACGGCTGATCAGGATCGTCTCGTAGCTCAGCAGATCCACGACATTGAGATAATTTGCCAGTAGTGTCTTGACGCCTGGCAAGTTATTCGCCGAGCGTTGCACTATTTCATTCTTACCTTCGAGGATGATCAACGCCTTCCCAGTGGCCTGCAGGCCAGCAAGGCTAGCAAGCATATCTTTCGTGCGCGGCCGTTCGAATGCAAGTGCATCGACAAAACGTATCTCATTTGCCGCATATTTCGCCGAAAGCGCCGAACGTAGCGCTAACCGGCGCATCTTGCGCGGCATCGCCTGGCGATACGAACGGGGATGCGGGCCATGAGCTACACCGCCACCCTTGCGATGTGGGGCACGGATCGACCCCTGACGTGCCCGCCCGGTACCCTTCTGGCGATACAGTTTGCGCGTGCTACCGGCAACTTCGCCCCGACCTCGGGTGTTGTGCGTCCCAAGGCGCGCATTTGCCTGCTGGCGCACACTGGCCTGGTGCATCACCGGAACATTCGGTGTTATCCCGAAAATATACTCCGAGAGTGCAATCGTTCCGACTTCATCGCCGGACTGATTGTAAAGCTTTGCTTCCATCACAATCCTCTCTGTGCGGCGCTATCTCGCCTTCACCGCCCGGCGAACCATCACCAGACCATTCTTCGCGCCGGGGATCGAGCCACGCACCAACAACAGATTGCGATCAGCCAGCACCTCGACAACCTCGAGATTCTGCACCGTCACACGGCGGTTGCCCATCCGGCCGGCCATGCGTGTATTCTTCCAGACACGGCCGGGTGTCGTACCGGCACCGATCGAGCCCGGCGCACGATGGCGGTCGCTCTGCCCGTGGGTTCGCGGGCCGCCACTGAAACCATGGCGTTTGACAACACCCTGGAAACCACGCCCTTTTGATGTACCGGTAACATCGATCAACTCACCCGAAGCAAATTGATCGGCATTCAACACGTCGCCGACAGTATGTTCTTCCACATTGTCGGCCTCAAACTCACGCAGATGCCGTACCAGGCGGCCTGCACCAGCAAGATGGCCACGCTCAGGTTTGGTAAGGCTTTTCGGCAATACCTCGCCGAAGCCAATCTGGACAGCCTCGTAGCCATCGCGATCGCGTGTACGAACCTGTGTTACAACACACGGGCCAACCTCGATCACAGTGACGGGAATGACTTCTCCAGTTGCACCAAAGACCTGCGTCATGCCGATCTTGCGCCCTAATAATCCCTGGATCACAATGACACCTCCACAGCATGCGCCTGTTATCTTATTGCGCAGCGGCTGCATTTCTCAAGATCGAAGAACGAACGAATTGCACGCCCGATTCTTTGTTCCGTCAATTACAATTTGATCTCGATATCAACACCGGCCGGCAGATTCAGCTTCATCAGCGCATTGATCGTCTGCTGACTCGGATCCAACACATCAATAAGACGCTTGTGAGTCCGAATTTCAAACTGTTCCTGCGAGTCTTTGTCGATAAACGGCGAACGAATGACGCTGTACTTCTCGATCTTCGTCGGCAGCGGCACCGGCCCAGCGACCAGTGCCCCGGTGCGTTCGGCAGCTTCAACAATCTGCCGCGCCGACTGGTCAAGGATCTTGTGATCGTAGGCCTTTAGCCGAATGCGTACCTTTTGCTTTGCCATGACGTTTGCTCCTACGGCAGTCAATCGGAACCGAGGAGCGCACCGGCGGCTTTCAAACAACCAAACCGGCTTATACCCCTCGGTTCCGACAACGCTCTCGTCAGCCTACTGAAGTATCTTGGACACGACCCCGGCACCAACGGTGCGACCGCCTTCACGGA
>CALLZL010000441.1 GCA_937859575.1 uncultured Chloroflexota bacterium | reverse complement strand
GGCGGACAATCTACCTGTTTCCGTAAGGGGGCCGCCCCCGCCGGACACAACAGCCGCCCCCGCCCCCCACCGGAGGTGACTTTGACGTAGCCCTGGCACGATCAAAACCCGGCTGTACGGCAGCCAACCAGAGCAAGTATAATGGAAGCACACTGAATGCCACCTGTTGGGGAAAAGGAGCCACGATGGAGATCAATCCTGGAATCTTCAAAGCGTATGACATTCGCGGTATCTATCCGACGGATCTGAATGAAGACGGTGCCTATGCCATCGGGCGTGCATTCGTCACATTCCTGCACGCAAGCCAGGTGATCGTCGGGCACGACATGCGGCTCTCGGGGCCATCATTATTTGATGCCGTCACACGTGGGATCATGGTACAAGGGGCTGATGTCGTCAATATCGGGCTTGTCAGCACCGACCAGTTCTATTTCGCGTGTGCGCAACTTGGCCTGCCGGGAATGATGGTCACGGCATCACACAACCCAAAGCAGTATAACGGCTTCAAGATGGTGCGGCAGATGCCGTATCTGTTGAGCGGGAATGAAGGGATCCAGGATCTGCGCAAGATCGTTGAGGCCGAAGCTTTTGCGACAACCTCGCGGATCGGCAGCATGCGATCGCTCGATCTATCGGAGCAATTTATCGAAGCGCTTCTCGGATTGATCGATGTGAAAGTGCTGGACGGTAAAGGGCTGAAATTCGTTGCCGATACCGGCAACGGCACCGTTGGGCCGATCCTGAAGCGCCTGTATGATCGGCTACCGATCGAGTTGATCGGCCTGTATCTGGAGCCGGACGGCAGCCTGCCGAATCATGGTCTTGATCCGCTCCAGCCCGAAAACCGCGCCGAACTTGAGCAGCGCGTTGTGGCCGAAGGTGCCGCAGCCGGATTTGCCTTTGACGGCGATGGTGATCGGTTCTTCGCCATCGATGACCGTGGCGCGTTTGTCTCGGGTGATTATATGACGGCGCTCCTCGGGCGATACCTTCTTGAGAAGGAACCGGGAAGCAAGATCGTCTATGATGTTCGCGGTTCGTGGGCTGTGCCGGATCTGATCCGCGAGGCGGGTGGCATTCCGCTCATGGAACGGGTCGGCCACGCCTTCATTAAGCGGCGTATGGCGGATGAAAATGCGCTGTTCGGCGGTGAAGTCACCGGCCATTACTATTTCCGCCAGTTTACATTTGCTGATTCCGGCCTGATACCATCGCTCTTGATCATGGAAATGTTGGCGAGCACCGGCAAGAAGCTCTCGGATTTCCTGATCCCACTAGAAGAGAAATACTTCATCTCGGGCGAAATCAACTCGACGGTTGCTGATCCCAAGGGGAAGATGAACCTGCTTGCCGAGCGTTATGCCGACGGCACCGTCGAACAACTCGATGGGATATCCGTCACCTATGACGACTGGCATTTCAATGTGCGAGCCTCGAACACCGAGCCGCTCTTGCGCTTGAACCTCGAAGCGACGAGCCGTGATGTCATGCAACAGAAGCGAGATGAGCTTCTGGCGCTTATTCGCGGGTAGTATTTCGGGCATGCTTCCGAACGGCCTGTACCTGCTCGGAAGCATGCCCATGCCGGTTTCCGGCAGACATCATTCAGCATGCCGGCTAGACAAAAAGGCAGATCATCGGCTACAATCAACACTCACGGGGACGTGGCGAAATGGCAGACGCGCAAGTCTTAGGAACTTGTGGAGCAATCCGTGAGGGTTCAACTCCCTCCGTCCCCACCAGATTCGGATCGATCTCGGTAGTCGAATCACAACGCAGCTTTGCTTGACGGGGGATGGTGCGCGGGCTATAATAAGGCACGGTTAACTGTCGATGGTTTGACGGTTCCACACCGGCGAAGGCACACCGCTATGCGAGTCTCAACGCCAACAGAAGATAGAGTTATCGAGGGCGGCAGCAGGTGATCACCTGCTGCCGCCCCTGTGTTTTATGCGGGTGAAACGCCAGGATTAGCAAGGAGGCAGCCATGCACTCGGATCTGATTGGCAAGATCGAGAAAGCCCGGTACTACGCAAACGAGCCTGAGCGTGTTGTCTTTACTCAACTCACCGCAACCTTTCGCGGCGGTAATAACGGCCATACCATTACCCTGATCGAGGATCGCTGGTTGTGCGATTGTGCGGCATTTCGTCTGCATGGGACATGTGCTCACACAATGGCAATGCAAAAACTGCTTGCGCCGATGCTTTCGGAAGCAGCGCGGGCCGATGTACCGCTAACACTGCAATCGGATCTGATTAGTATGATAGAAAAGAGCCGGCACTATATTCATGAGCCGGAGCGTGTATGTTTCAGCAGCCTGCAAGCGCGTTTCCGCGGCAGTAATAATGATCATACCGTGACCCTGAGCGATGAGAGCTGGCTGTGTGATTGCACCACATTTCGCCTGCATCAGACATGCGCTCACACAATGGCACTTCAGAGAATACTACGTGTGATGTTAAGCGACGCGGCATTGCAGCCGGCGAATGCCCTCATCGAATCGACCATGGTCAGTGCGCTGACCTAAACGCTGTTCGGCACATCACGCAACACGCCGAAGAGGCATCATGATGATCGATCATGATGCCTCTTCGTCTTTCAAGAAGTGCGAGGTTTCGGGTACAATATGGGCGCTGTCGGTGGCTACCGCTGCCGTTGAGACCAGACGACGCCGGGAGAGCAGAGCTATGACACTCGTCATTGCCCATCGGGGAGCTTCGGCCTATGCCCCTGAGAATACACTTCGCGCCTTTGCATTAGCGCAACAACAGGGTGCCGATATGTGTGAGCTTGATGTTCAACTCACCGCAGACGGAGTACCGGTCGTCTTCCATGATGACACGACCATACGGTGGGATGGCAATGAACGGCTCATCAGCAGTTGCACGCTTGCCGATCTGCAGCGCTTGAGCATCGGCGGCGAACGTGTCGCCACGCTGACCGAAGTGGCGGAATTCGCCCGTGCCACGGGCATGCGTCTGAATATCGAACTGAAAGGGCCGGGGTTAGGTGCCGAAACCGCCGCCGTGATCCGCGCCTTCGGCATCGATGAGCTGGTGCTGATATCGTCATTCTGGGAATCGGCCCTGCTTGAGATCGGCACGATCGCACCGCATCTGCCCCGCGCCTACCTGATGGGGGTGCATACCTTACGCCCGGGAGTGCGCTTCCGCGAGAGTTGGCCGGTTCTGGCTCTGCGCAAGGCCGGTGCGTCGGTGTGGCATCCAGCCTACCAGATCCCACTCCTGTTTCGCGTCATTCCGGTGGTACGGCGCGCCGGGTACCGCGTGAATGTCTGGACGGTCAATAGTGTCGAGATGATGCGACGCCTGATTGCTATCGGCATCGACGGAATTATCACCGATACGCCGGATGTCTTGCGGCGTATGCTGGCCGATACACCTATCGGCGATCATGCTGTATAGTGCAATCAGACACGCCCCTCGCGCATGTGCAGGAAGAGCGCAACCGCACCAAGCAGGCCAACCCGATCGCCCAGGCTGGCGAGTTCGATCGGTACACTACGATAGACTTCAAAGGCTCGCTGCTGGATCACATGGCGGGCTCGATCCAGGAGCTGCGGGTTATTGATGGCGACTCCACCACCAAGCACAATTAGCGCCGGGCTATACAAGTTAAGGATATTCACCAGGCCGACCCCGATCAGATCGCCTTCACGATCCATAAGCTCGGCAGCGATCCGATCTCCGGCTGCCGCCGCACGAGCAACATCACCGGCATTGATGGTTTCAGGCGTCGCCAGGCGATGGAGCATGGTATCCGGATCTGCCCGCATCGCAGTGGCAGCCGCCCGGCCAAGGGCTGTTCCCGAGGCAAGATCTTCCCATGAGGCACGGGTGGTGCTATCGATCAAGTGATGGCCGACCTCGGCCGCTGCGCCATGGTGGCCCAGCAGCAAGCGACCATCGGCGATCACACCGCCGCCAATGCCGGTGCTGATCGTGACATACACCATATTGCGCAACCCTTTGCCCTTGCCGAACATCCATTCGCCGAGCGCAGCGGCATTCGCGTCGTTGCCGAGTTCAACCGACAGGTCGGTACGTTCCGTCAGAATCGCCCGCAACGGCACATGCTCCCATCCGGGCAGATTGGGCATGTTGAAAACCACCCCGTTGAATGGATCAAGCGGGCCAGGCGAACCGATACCGACACCAAGCAACATAGAACCATCGGGCAGCGCGGCGCGTACTTCGTCAATACCGGCAACGATCTTGTCGATCACCGCAGGTGGCCCTTCGTCGGCCGTAGTTGGCCGGCGTACTTCGCGCACAATGCCACCGGCTTCGTCGGCCAATGCAACACGCAGGTTGGTGCCACCCAGATCAACCCCGATAATATAGCGCATGCGACTCCTCTTCATAGCTGGTAGCTTTGTGCGATCGCCCGATTATAGCATTGAACGTGTGGTTCTTGATGTACCGATACATTCGATTTCTGCTGATCTTCATGTTGCTCGCGTGCTTGCTACCGGATGCTCGCGCAGCTGCGGCTCCGGCCCGAGTGAAACTGCCTGCACCGGCGCTTGAAATACGCTACGACCCGACGATAATCGTGGTCGCCTTACCGCCGGGGTCTGATGCGCGGATGATGCGTACCAAACTGCTGCGGCCCGAAGCCGCCCAGGCGCGCCAGACACTTGATCAGCGTATGGTTGATCCGCTCTTCACCACCGCCACAGCAACCCTGCTGCGGATCGGCTTGCAACCAGGAGCTGACCCCATACTGAGCGCAGCAAGCGCCGCCGTGCTGCCGGATGTGCTCTGGGCGGCACCCAACCGCATCTATCTGGGTG
>CALLZL010000440.1 GCA_937859575.1 uncultured Chloroflexota bacterium | reverse complement strand
CCATCCACCAAGTGCCACTGCCCGCTCGATGATGGTGATCGTCTGCCGGTAGATCTCGGCGGCAATCTGCGCTTCGCCGACGCTCCGCCCGACGGTTGCCATGCCGAACGCCGGATCAAGCACGACGCGTGGTGCCGGATCAAGCATCTGCAACTGCGCCGCCGGATCGGCATGGGCAGCAAAGTAGCGCCGATAGTCGGCGACATAAGCCCCCACATCGCGCCCGATCAGTGGAGTTCGCCTGGTACGGATGATATGATCGGGAGTGGCGCATCCCTGGCCGGCAACATCGGCCAGATCGGCACGCCCGGCAAACGCCAGTGCCGCGGGCGAATGATCGACGCACAACAACATCGGTGTACCCGCCGCCGCCGAGATCTCGTAGCGCAGGTTGGCCAGCTCGTGGAGTGTAACAGAGGGTGTGATCGGCGGCACCGGCGGAAGCGACCATGCGCGCTGCTGTTGCAGATACTCCTCGGCTCGGCTCACAAGCTCGATCATGCGTTCATATGATTCGCGGGCAGTAGCACCGAATGAAAAAAGACCATGGTGCATCAAGAGCATACCAACCGTACCGGCATGGGCCTGTTGGGGGAAGAGCTCGGCACATGTGCGTGTGAGCACGAACCCCGGCATCACATATGGAATATACACCACGGTATCGCCGTAGATCTCGCGCACGCGCCGTGCACCGTCGGGTGCATTCATGATCGTAATCAGTGCATCGGCATGGGTATGATCAACAAACCGATAGGGCAGGATCGCATGCAGCAGCGTTTCGACCGAAGGAGTCGGTGCATTGGCGACCGTCAGGGCGCAGCGCAGTTCGTTCACCATGGTCGGATCATCGAGGATCGCGAGGGTTGCCAGCCGCAGCAACGGCTCCAGCCGCAGCGGGGCGAACCCACCTGCGTCGATCGTCGCAAGATCGGATCCGCTCCCCTTCACATACAGTATGTCGATTTCATCGCCGAAGATATCGCGTTCGCGGAGCTTGACCGATGTATTGCCGCCGCCGTGCAGCACCAGCTGCGGGTCGCTGCCGAGCAGGCGCGATGTATAGACGCGAAGTGCCAGATCATCGGGGCATGCAGCAGCATGTGCAGGATCCCACCGGCTTTGCATGGTGAAGTGCCTCGTTCTGTTGTCGAGATCGATCTACGCCCTATTGTAGCATAGAACATCCGGGGCACACCGGCGCACGCTGCGGGATGGAAAGAGTATTACTTACCAATAGCATGGCGGGCAGCGGCGCGCGCCTGGGCGAGCGTCAGCGTGTGCAGCTGTTCTTTGACGGCGGGGATGGCATAGGGTGTCATGCTGAGCGCATTGGCACCCATCCCCACCAGGAGGGATGCCCCGGCAGCGGTACCGGCAAATTCGCCGCAGACACTCACCGGCATATTGAGCCGGCGCGCCATGGCGATGGTGCGTGCGATCAGGCGCAGCACAGCCGGCGAGTCGTGGGTGTAGTGATGTGCGATATCGGCATTATTGCGATCGATAGCCAACACATACTGTGCCAGGTCGTTGCTGCCGATACTCACAAAGCTCACTTCCGGTGCCAGTTGATCGGCAATCAGGGCAGCGGCGGGTGTTTCGATCATGACACCGAGCGGCACCTCACGCCGGTAGGTGTGTGTACCGGATGACAGGCTGACGGCGGCCTGGCGGAGCTGCTGTTTGCCCCATTCGAGTTCGGTGATACTCGTGATCATCGGGAACATGATGCGCAGATCGCCGCAGGGTGCAGCGCGCAGCAGTGCCCGTAACTGGGTGTGCAACAGTTCGGGCAGATGCGCCGCGAGGCGGATGCCGCGCAACCCCAGCATAGGGTTGGCTTCGTGCGGCAGGTTCAGGTACGATGGCCGTTTATCGGCACCAATATCGATGGTGCGGATGATCACCGGCCGGCCCGCCATCTGCTGCAACACCCGGCAATAGGCGGTGTACTGCTCATCTTCGTCAGGTGGCAGGGTGCGATCCAGAAACAGAAACTCGGTACGAAACAGGCCAATGCCTTCGGCACCGAATTCGAGAGCTGTCTGCACCTCTTCCGGCCGGTTGATATTGGCCCAGAGCGCAACCAGGCGGCCATCGGCAAGCCGGCCCGGTGTGCTGCGTTGCTGGTCGGGCGGGTGTGGCTGGCTACCATCGCTGGCGCGCCGCTGGTAGAGCTGCTGCTCAGCGGCATCCGGATCGATGATCAGCAGGGCTGCTGCGCCATCGATAATGAGTTCGGCTCCTTCCGAGATCACACTTGTGGCTCTGCCCAGGCCGATCACGGCCGGGATGGCAAAGGCGCGCGCCAGGATGAGGGTATGGCTGGTGATGCCGCCGGCAGATGTGACAAAGCCGGCGATACGGCGATTGCGTAATGCGAAGATCTCAGCTGGTGTCAGTTGATTGGCAACCACGATAGCCCCGGCGGGGATTTCGGCAAGCTGGCGTGGTGCCCCATAGAGCGCACTGCGGATCGCATGCCCGATCGCATCGAGATCGTCGGCCCGCTCGCGCAGATATGGATCATCGAGCTGTGCGAGCATGGTTCGCATGCGGGCAATGGTGAGTGTCAGTGCCTGATCAAGCTGCTGGTTGCCCTGCTGCACCTGCCGTTCGACCTCTTCGAACAGCAGGGGTTCTTCGGCAAGGAGCGCCTGGGCATCAAAGATGGCAGCCTCGGCATTACGCCCTTCGTCGTGCAGGATACGCCCAAGTTCGCGCAGTTGCAACGCGGCGGTATCACGGGCACGGGCAAAATGGCCGATGAGGGTGGTGATATCAGTGGTATCGAGTGGTGTGCCGCTGACATGTGGGTCGTAGCGAATTGCCTTGCCGGAGCAGATTCCCGCTACACCACCGACCCCGCGCAGATAGATCGCCATACGATCCTACCCTTTACAGAGTTCGTGGCGCGCCAGCAGATCGAGCGCACTGATCGCCTCGCGTTCGTCTTCGCCTTCGGCACGAATGCGGATGCGGTGGCCGCACACGATGCCGAGCTGGAGCAAATTAAAAACGCTCGCGGTCACTTCCGGGCTCTCGGGGCGCGACAGATTGCGGAAGGTGATTGCTGAACGAAATTCTCTGGTTTTGCGGTACAGATCAGCTGCCGGCCGCGCATGCAGCCCATGGGGATGCGTAATTGTCAGTGTTGTCTCAGTCATGCCGAACCTTTACAAGTGATCGCGCACGCAGCGCCGCTGCGGCTGTCTCGGCCAGAGACGCGCCGACCGACGCTTCGACCGCTGCGAGGAAGGTGCCCTCGACGAGTGGTGCGTCGCTGATTTCAACCACTATTCCTTGAAGGCCCTCAAGCGCTGCTTCGACGCTCATGACTGCACTGTTAAAATCGACAAGCACCAGGGTTCCATCAGGCGACATCGCCTCCTGGAGTTTGCCGCGGATCTGGTCGACGTTGGTGCCGAGTGAACCATCGATTGCACCACCAGCCGCAAGAATATGTACGGTGCCGCGCACGGCATGGCTGGCAAATTCGCGCACACCTTCGGCAAGTTGGGCGCTATGCGCGACGATCAGCAGGCTGACCATAGGCATCTCGCAGGAGTTCAATCGGATGGCGCATTGTTACGCCGGCACCATGGGCGATCTGCCAGCGGCAGATCTCGGAATCACATACGGCTGTGTCGCTACCGCTCTGTTGCACCCAGCTGAAGAGATCGGCACCGACATCCATGGCAACCTGATATTTTTCGGCTTTGTAGCCGTAGCTGCCGGCCAGGCCACAGCAGGCGGCACTGCTCTCGTTGAGTTTGAGGCCAGGCACGAGTTCGAGAATATCGAGCGCCGGCCGGCCGATGCGATGCGCTCGCTGCTGGCATGGTGCATGGTATGGCAGCACGGCTTCGATCGGCTGAAAATCGGTCTTGAGTTCACCCTGTTCGTGCAGCAGCCGGAGAAATTCGAAGATGTCGTAGGTGTTTTCTGCCACCATGCGGGTTGCGCGATCGTGCATGGCGAGCAGTTCGGGAGCTTCTTCTTTCAGGGTCAGGGTGCAGCTGGTGCTGGTACCGACGATCGGAATGCCGCGTTCGACATATGGTGCCAACCGTGCGACATTGTATTCGTGGTGGCGCTTTGCATGGCTGAACGCGCCATTCGAGAGCAACGGCAGGCCACAACATCCCTGTTCGGGGATGATCACCTCGAAACCGTTGTGTTCGAGCACTTCAACCGCTGCCTGGCCGATACGCGGTTCGTAGTAGTTGGTCGCACAGCCGTGGAAGTAGACCACCTGGCGTTTCTGTCGGTCGCCGGTGGTGCGGCGGCCAAACCAGCTGCGGAACGAGAAGCGGCTGAACCTGGGCAGCGGTGCGTGGCGCGCAATGCCGATGACCTGCTCGGTAAGGCTGCGTACCAGCCGATTATTGGCGAAGAAGTTGGCAATTGCTGCCTGCGGGCCGCACGCCAGTTTACCAAACAGATACTGGTAGCCGAGCAGCCAGCCGCGCAACGGCAGGCCGCGTTGCTCAACAATACGGGCCTTGGCACGGGTGTTGAGCTCCATGATCTTGACCCCGGTCGGGCAGACTTCGTTGCAGACCCGGCACCCCGAACAATAATCAACCGATTCGTCGGGGCTGGGTTGGCCCGGTTTACGAAAGCGCTGCGCCTGTGGCCCGACATACTTCGGCCCGGGGAAGAGATCGGTGACGGCCCCTACCGGGCAGGCAGCGGTGCAGATATTGCACTTGATACAGTGATCGAGCGATTGCTCGAGTGAGAGTTCAATATGATCGAGAGCTGTCACATGTACCTCATTCTTGCGCCAGCAGTTGGCCGGCTGCCCAACCACTAGCCAGCGAAACACCGCTGCGCGCCCGTTCGCGCAGGGTATCGGCACCGGCCAGGGCGCTGCCGCCAACGACAACATTACGATAGACGATCTTGCCGGCGGCATCGAGCGGCCGTAACTGGGCATCGGTTGCGACCCCGGCCCGGTAGATCGGATGGCCGGCGGCATCGAGCGCCCGCGCAGCAAACCAGCTGCCACGAGATGACGGTGCCGAAATCGGCAACCCGAGGGCGACCTCCCACACTGCGCCGGTGTGATCGGTACGAATACCGCCGCCGGCGACCCCACCGCTCGCAAGTAACAGCCGCTCAACGCGGTGGCGCTGTGGGCGGGGAGCCGCCCCGTTTAAGATCGCTTGAAACTGCCCATCCCTTCCTGCGCCTTGCAGCACCTCGGAGCCGATCTGCAGCCGCCCGCCGGCCGCCACAATTGCCCGTTCGAAGAGCCGGAACAGGCGCATGCCGGGTACCGACGGCGGCAGGGTCGGGATCTCGAAGATCGGCACGCCGCTCTGATCCTGGAGGTCGGCAACCACAGCGAGTGGATCGCGCAGGCCCAGCACCGCCGGCAGGCCGATGCGGGTTGCGCTGCCGCGCTGTGCCCGCAGCTGCACGCCGATCTGATGGCGAAAGGCGGCATCATCAAACAGCTGCGCAAAGCTGCGGGTGGTGAAATCGAGCCGCCGGCCGATAGGCGGTACGTCGAGATAGATACCGCGGGCCGCGATACCTTGCTGTTGCAGGTTACGCGCCGCAAGCGGCGGAAAGAAATCGCGCAGTTCGCGAAACCCGGCGATCAGGAGCTCGCCGCCCAACCGCATATCACCGGCAGCCATAGTGGCCGGCAGCAGCGTGGCCGGCCGCAGAGCACCAAGTGCTGTCGGCAACAAGACCGTTGTATCGATACTACCGACATACGGATAGTGGCCGGCCTGCGCCAATGCCTGAAAGCGCTCGACAGCCGCGACGATGGCATCGATGCCGATCCGGGCGTATGGATGTTCCGGGTTGGTTTCGGCCAGTGCGGCTATCGCCCGGCGCGGGGCCTCCGGCCATAGATCGATGGTTCCGGCAGCCCAGAGGGGGGTGCCCTGCCCTTTGGCAAGTACAAGCGGCCGCCGGCCGGCTTCGGCCAGCGCCAGAGCCCCCATCAAGCCGGCGAGGCCGGCGCCGATCACATAGGTGTCGCGCATGGTCTCCCTTACTCGGCGTGATACTCGGTTGCGATAGCCGGATGCTCGGTTACGACACGTGCATCATCGTGGCCGGCATGGATCAATACCGCCGGCAACAGGTCGGCCCCCAATGTCTCAAGGTAGATCAGTTCATCGAGGCGTTGCTGGCGCAGCTGATCCCCCCAGGTAATGGCCGTGAGTCCTTTCCAGCGTTCCTGCAAGAAGTGGTGTAACACCGCAGCCGCCGACGACTCGTCGGTTTCGGCACCGCGCACCTCTTCCCATAGCGCAGCAGCCCGGTAGGTACAGAAGCCGCCCTGGCATGGCCCCATGCCGAGCCGCGTATCACGCCGCAGATCGTCGATGTTGGCGGCCGCGCCACTGCTGATCGCGGCACGTACCTGGCGGTGTGTCACAAGCTCGCATTCGCAGATCAGTTCACCATAGCTCTCATCTTCTTCTACCTGGCGCAGGCGCTGGCCCAGGTAGTAGTGACGGGTTGCACTGCCGGGTTTTTTTTCGGCTCCCGGCAGCAGTTCGGTTGCGGTGCGGCATGCACTACGATTGCCGAGTTCGGCGGCGATATGATCAACCGCTTCTTCAGCCATGAGCCGGTAGGTTGTCCATTTCCCGCCGACGATACTGATCATCCCGCCAACCCCATCACGCACGCGATGGTCGAGCAGCTTGTAGGTGCGCGGAATATCGCGATCATCGGCGACATCAATATCTTTGTAGAGCGGCCGCACACCGGCCCAGGCCCGCAACGCCCGCATGCGGCTCACCCCCGGTACAAGCTGTTCACCCTCTTCGAGGATCAGTGCAACCTCGTCGGGGCCGATACCGAAGACATCCGGATCCGGCACGGCGATATCGGTCGTCCCGAGCACCGCGACCGTCTGGATCGGTACGATGATGTCGCCGTCGGCGGGTGGTTTGCAGCGGTTGACGACGGTATTGACGATGCGATGGTTCATGGCGATCATGGTGCCTTTGCCTGGTACTACCGTGACGGTCAGGCCGGCGAGCCCGGCGATCTTGCCGGCCCATGCCCCCGAGGCATTGATGATTCGGGTTGCATGAATGCGTAGCTGTTCGCCGGTGCGCAGGTTCTCGCATACTGCACCAATGATCTGATCGCCACTTCGTTCGAGTGCCGTAACATAGTGATACGTGAGCACCTGTGCGCCATGGTTGCGGGCATCATCGGCGTTGGCGTGGGTCGCCAGGAATGCATCGGCAGCCCCATCACGCACGGCGAATGCGCGGCTGATACGCGGGTTGAGCAGCGGCTCGCTGTGCAACACCTCGGCGATCGGCAGTTCATCGACCCATACCCCGGTAGCGCGGCAGCCGGCAACAAACGCTTCGGCATACGATTCATCATCGGCTGGAGTCACAACGAACAATCCACCGGTCTCTTCGATACAGTGCGGCATGATCCGGCGCAGGATCTCATTTTCGATTGCGCATTCACGTGCCGATTGCGGATCTTTCGTCACATAGCGCCCGCCGCTGTGCAACAGGCCGTGGTAACGCCCGGTGGTGCCATGCGTCAGATCGCCCTTCTCGACAAGCACGGCACGAATACCACGCAACGCCAGATCACGCAGCCCCCCGGCACCGGTTGCCCCGCCGCCAATCACAAGAACATCGGTTGTGAGAGTGTTTGCCACCGAACCGCCTTTATCTGAATAGAGAACAAACGAACAGAAGAACAAACGAATAGAGAACAAACGAACAGAAGAACAAACGAATAGAAGAACAAACGAATAGAAGAACAAACGAATAGAAGAA
>CALLZL010000439.1 GCA_937859575.1 uncultured Chloroflexota bacterium | reverse complement strand
AGACGATCAAGCCATCCGGCCCCAGATCGAGCAATTTGCGCGTCACCATCTCAACGTCCGTGCCAATGGCGAGATCATCCGCAGTGCAATCGGTGAGCTGTGCCGTTATGAGTGGCCCCTCGGCCAGCCGCACCAACCCTACCAGGTAGGGGGTCTGCTGATCGAAGCCGGCAGGTGGCTGACGCACCACACTGAACGAATAGAGCTCACCACGCCCACTCAAAACCAGTGGTTCCCACTCCTCGGCTTCAGCCGTATCAAGCGGCTGCGGCGGAAAGCGTATCGCACCGGTCGCACGGTTGCGCTGCCCTTCAAGGCGATAACGGGCTGATCGCTGCCGCCAATGTTTTGCGAGATCCATTCCTTCTACCTTCTGTTGTTAGTCTCGTCGCATGCTATTCGCTCACCAGCACGTGCGTTGCAGCGGTTGCGCCAATGCCGCCCAGGCACTGTGCCAGCGCCGTTTTCGCTCCCTGGATCTGACCTTTGCCGGCCATCCCACTCAGTTGACGGGTTAATTCGACAATCTGGTAGATGCCGCTGGCCCCGCCGGTATCGCCACGCGCTTTGTAGCCGCCGCCACTCGCCAGTGTATGCGGGCCGTCGGCACCAAAAAAACCCTCCTGTGCCTGGCGCACCGCCATGCCGCGTTCGGCAAAGCCGCTTGCCTCAAGCGCCAGGGCTGCCGCGATACCATGCGGGTCGGTCAGTTCCAGCAACCGGATCTCACGCGCTTCGAGGCGCGCCGCCCGTAGCGCGGCAGACGCCGAAGTGGCCGCCGCCGTCAGCCAGAGCGGATCTCGCCGTGCGTGCAGGGCCGGGGTATCGGTTGCCGCTGCCGAACCGGCAATACGCACCCGTGGCCCTCCCAGCTCACGTGCCAGCCCTTCGCTCGCCAGTACTACCGCTGCCGCACCATCGGCATTGGTCGCACAGTCGAGCAGGCCAAGCGGATCGGCAACCATTGCCGCCCCGGCAACCTTTTCGCGGCTGATCGGAAAGCGATAGAGTGCCTCCGGATTAGTGGCACCATTGGCGTGTGCATTGACCGGGAAGGGTGCGAAATCGGCCGCCTCGTAGCCATACTCATACATATAACGCCGCATCAGCAGCGCCCACTGGGATGTAAGGGTGGTGCCATGCACAGCTTCCCAGTCCGCATCCATCCCGATCGCAAGCCCGGCTTCACGCCGCTCATCCAGCACATCGCTCAGCTTCTCGGCACCAACGACCACCACCAGGTCGGCCAGGCCACCAGCGATCGCCTGATATGCCTGGCGCAGCGCAACCCCACCCGAAGCACCGCCGGCATCAATCGAGAATGCCTCGATACCCGGCATGCCGGCAGCCGCCGCGATGGTCGCACCAAGCTGTGCCTGCACGTGCAGTGCGCCGCCAAGGGCATTGGCGACATACAAGGCGCCGACCCGATCCGGCGTAATCGAACCCAGCGCTTTTACTACCGCCTCGCGCGCCAACGAACCGATTGTGCGCTCCCAGTGCTCGGCAACCGCTGTCGCACCACTCCCAACAATATAGACATGCTGCATTGCCATCACCCCATCACCAGTTTGCCACGCCAGCGTGCGTAGTGTGCATAATCGATCATCTCAGTTCGTTCGAGGTACACCTGTGTGGCCCGCGCCCGCGCCTGCCGCTCAACAATCGCATCGGTGACTTGCAGGGCATAGGCATCCGAACCGGCACCCGAACCATAACTGGTCACGAAGATCGTTTCGCCTGGGGCAGCAATATCGAGCACGGCACACAACCCCAGCAGCGCCGCTGCCGAATACGCATTGCCGATCTTCGGCGATAGCAACCCGGGTGCAATCTGTTGCGGGGTGAACCCCAACATCTTACCGACCGTCTGGGGGAAACGAGCATTCGGCTGATGAAACACTGCATAGGTGTAATCGGCAGGCTTCGTGCCCAGCGCTTCAAGCAACCCCAACGCCGCATGACGCGTCTGGTTGAAATAGGCCGGTTCGCCGGTAAACCGATGCCCATGTACCGGGTAGGGGCGATCGGCACGCCGAAAGAAATCGGGTGTGTCATCGACATACGAGCATGTAGCTTCGATCCGTGCGAGTGACTCGGCCGCCGGCCCGACGATCAGCGCCGCCGCGCCCGCCGCAGCCGTATACTCAAGTGCATCACCCGGCCGCCCCTGTGCGGTATCGGCACCGATCGCCAGCACATACTCGGCCATGTTGCTGCCAACCATCCCCATCGCGGCGCTGAGCGCTTCGGTGCCCGCCTTGCACGCGAATTCCCAATCGGCTGTGCTCACCCACGGGGTTGCGCCAAGTGCCTCGGCCACCAGCGTGCCCGAGGGTTTGACAGCATACGGATGGCTTTCGCTACCGATCCAGACCGCCGAAAGCTGCCGGCCGCTCAGGCCGGCGCGCGCCAGTGCGTTACGGGCTGCCTCGATCGACATTGTGATCGTGTCTTCGTCTGGCCCCGGCACACTTTTGGCTTCAACCGATACCCCACCCTTCCCGTCGGCCCAAATCCGCTGAATCTCACGGGCTGCAATCCGATAGCGCGGAATATATGCGCCATACCCGGTAATACCAACCGGGTTTACTGGTCTTCGCATGAACAACTCCTGTCCTAAACAATCACTTCCTGACGCAACTCCAGGAGCAGTTCGGCAGCCCGCGTCGGCTTGATACGACGCTCCTCGATCATCCGTGTTGCCAGCATATCAACTTCAGTTCCATGGGCACCGGCCGCCAGTGCAATCTGCCGTGCATGCAGGCTCATATGGCCGCGTTGGATCCCTTCCGTTGCCAGTGCGCGCATTGCTGCCAGGTTCGATGCCAGCCCGGCACAGACACAGATCTCGGCTAGTTCGTGGGCATGTTGTACCCCAAGCAGCTTGAGCGCCGCCTGTGCCGCCGGGTGAACCTTCGTCGCACCTCCGACGATTCCCACCGCCAGCGGCATTTCAAGCATCCCGTGCAGATCACCATTGGCGTCACGCTCCCAATGCGAAAGCGACGTATACTGACCGCTGCGGGCTGCATAGGCATGCGCTCCGGCCTCGACGGCACGCCAGTCGTTGCCGGTGGCAATCAAGATCGGGTCAATGCCATTGAGAATGCCCTTGTTGTGGGTTGTCGCCCGGTATGGATCAACGACGGCAAATGCATGCGCCCATAATATCCCTTCGATAACCTCGGCTCCGCTGAGCCCGCCGCGTGCCAGTGCCGCCGCCGGTATCGTCGCCTCGGCACATGCCAGCCGCCGATCACTCAGGTTCGATAGAATCCGCAGGTAGGCACGCCCACCACTCAGGTGCTCGAGCAGCGGCGCAACCGCCTCGGCCATACTGTTGACGGCATTGGCACCCATGGCATCGCGGCAATCGACGATCAGATGCACCACCAGCATCGGCCCCATCGGGCTTGTTGTAAAGCTGCGAACCTCAAGATCCAGTGCGCCGCCGCCAAGCCCTGCCAGGCTCGTGCTCTGGCGGTTGGCAAGGGCCAGGATCTCGGCCCGCTCGGCCAGAATGGCGGCTGAGGCAGCTATCGCATCCGGTACTGCCACGAGCTGTACCTGGCCGATCATGAGAGGTGCGCTCGAACGAGCCCGAAATCCGCCACCCTCGCGCACCAGCCGCGCCGCATAGCTTGCCCCGGCAACAATCGACGGCTCCTCGACAACCATCGGCACCAGCCGGTCACGGCCGTTGATCTGAAAGTTTGTCGCGATCCCCAGCGGCAGATTGTAGGTGCCGATCACATTCTCGATCATCTTGTCGGCACGCTCAACACTCAGGGCACCTTGCCCACCCTGCAGTTGGCGCAGATCCTCTTCGTTCAACCCATCAAACGACCTTACCGCTTGAAGTCGCTCGAAGGGCTGCAACTGATAGAACCCACCCAATCGTGAATTGTGAGTCGCCATATGGCTGCTCAACCTTTCCATTGCTTCCGATCTGCCGTGATCGCCGATCTCGATCTCCATCGATTCACTACGCAGACTATAGCATCCACGATCCATCATGCCGCATCCAATCAACTGCCAAAACCTATCTTCCTGCTTTCCGAGCCTCTCAGTCTTATGTGACAGACTCATGTGATTACGACCATTTAGCGCATTACAAAGCCGGGAACACCCACCACCACTGCTGCCGATGCATCCCGCGCTTCGAATATGCTAAGATACGCAGCATGAAACGTCCGCTGCTCCTTATGTTGCTGATCGCGCTTCTTGGTGGGGGGTGTGCTACGCCTGTATCCGGCCCACCGCGCACCATCAGCGAGACACTCGCCGCAGGCGATCAGGCCGGCCGCCATGCCATCCAGGCCTACCTGGTTGTCGATGCTGCCGGGATGCGGCTTGTCGATGGGCTGAGTCTGATCGCCAATCCACCACAGCCACTGACACCACCCGAACAGCAGATCTGGCTCGAAACCACGCTCCCTGCCGAGATCGAGGCTGGCCTGTATCATGCCGGCCCGCTCCGTTATCTTGCGGTTGTCGCCGTCGAACAACTCGAAGGGCCAGGCGCCTTCGGTCCTTCCAACACCTACCGTTACCGCATGCGCAATCCGCAGCTCAGCATGCTGCCGACACGTGAAACAAGCATTGTCAACCTTCTTGCACAACCCGAGGTATACCGCGCCGGCATGGTGCGCATCACGGGGAACATCCTGCTGCACGACGATGCGGCGATCCTGGTGGAAGAACTCGGCCCGGGTGGTGTTCCAACTGCTGCGAGCCGCGAGATCAAGCTGATCGGCGCAACCCGTGATACGGCACTGCGCCGGTTTCTGCAATCAACCGCCGGCGGCAGCATCTCGTTCGGCCTGGTGCAGGTCGAAGGGATCTGGCACGACAACGCGCTCATCATCTTTAGTGTTCTGCCTGTGGGCTAATCGCGCATTTGACGTGAACGCATGTTTATGCGACAATAGCCGCGTCAGATGCCTATCAGCTATTTTACAGATCGCCACCCGGCTTCATATGCATGCATCCCTTGGCCCATGCTGTCGGCACGCGGTTCGTCCAATCGAATACCGCCGTTGACGCTCCAACCTCCGGTTGAAGGGATCGGCCGGGGGCATTTTGTTGCCCGGAAGAACAGAAAAACATATGCCGACAGAGCGACCGATCTATCCGTTTAGTGCACTGGTTGGCCAGGAACGCCTCAAGCGCGCCCTGATCCTCAATGCGATCAACCCACGCATCGGTGGGGTGCTGATCCGCGGCGAAAAGGGCACCGCCAAATCTACTGCCGTTCGTGGCCTGGCACGCCTCCTGCCACACATCACCGTCGTCGCCGATTGCCCCTATAGCTGCCCGCCCGACCGACCGGGCGCCATGTGTGCCTCGTGCAATGCGCGGCAGCGTAGCGGCGAGGATCTGCCGACGGTCGAACGCTCGACACGGCTTGTCGAATTGCCGGTTGCCGCATCGGAAGATCGTGTGGTCGGTGCGCTTGATCTTGAGCATGCGCTGACTGAAGGGCAGCGGCGCTTCGAGCCCGGCCTGCTCGCCCAAGCCAATCGTGGCTTGCTGTATGTCGATGAGGTCAACCTGCTCGATGATCATCTGGTTGATGTGCTGCTCGATGCCGCCGCAATGGGCGTCAATACCGTCGAACGCGAGGGGATCAGCGTCTCGCATCCGGCACGCTTTATCCTGGTCGGCACGATGAACCCGGAAGAAGGTGAGTTGCGCCCGCAGTTGCTCGATCGCTTCGGCCTGGTTGTCGAAATCAGTGGTATCACCAGTGTGGCCGGGCGCGTGGCGGTGATCGAACGCCGCATGGGGTACGACGCGAATCCCGAAGATTTTGCCGGCACCTGGCAGGAAGAAGAACAGAAGCTGGCTCAGCAGATCGCAACCGCCCGTGCGCTGTTGCCGGCCGTCAGGATCACGCGCCGCGATATGGCCGCCGTCGCTTCACTGTCGCTCGACCTTGGTGTCGATGGGCATCGCGCTGATCTGGCTATTCTCGAAACGGCACGCACCCATGCCGCATGGGCTGGCCGCACCGAGCTGAGTGTCGATGATATTCGCCTGGCTGCCGAACTGGCATTGCCGCATCGTATGCGCCGCCAACCGTTCACCGAAGTAAAGCTCGATGAAGGGCGGGTCAGCGGTATTCTCGAACGCGTCAACGCCGAATATCAAGATGCGCAGGATGCCGAGATCGGCTCGGGTGAAAAAAAAAAGAACAACTGACAACCGGTGAAGCCGAAGGCGAAGAGCGCAGCGGCGAAGAGGGCGAAGGTGTTCCAGCCAACCCCTCGGGTGATGCTCGCCCTGATGCCGGCAGCAATAGCGCCGAAAAAGGTAGTGGCGACAAAGTTATCAAGTCGTCGTTGCCGTATCAGCCCAAAAAACTTGAAGGCGACCGCGACCGCATGCAGCGGCGCGCCGTCGGCAAACGTAGCCGCACACGAACAAATCGTAAGCAAGGGCGCTATATCACCAGCCGGCCCGCCCGCCGGGTGACGGATCTGGCGCTTGATGCAACGCTCCGTGAAGCTGCGATCTACCAGCGCGAACGGCGTGAACGCGCCGATGCACAACTGCTCGATCGCCCGCGCCGGGTGCTGCTGCGACGCAGCGATCTGCGCCAGAAGGTGCGTGTCCGCAAGACACGCAATGCCGTCTGTTTCGTGGTTGATGCTAGCTGGAGCATGGCTGCCGAAGAGCGCATGCGCTCGACCAAAGCAGCGGTCTTCTCGCTTTTGCGCGATGCCTATCAGCGGCGTGATCGGGTTGGCCTGGTGTCGTTTCAGCGTGATTACGCAACCCTGTTGCTGCCGTTGACCAATAGCGTCGAGCTGGCGCAGAAGTATCTGCAGACGATGCCGACTGGTGGCAAGACGCCGCTCTCGCGTGGGTTGTTGCTTGGTTTTGAGGTGCTTGATCGAGCGCGTAAACAGGATCCCGAGGTGGTGCCGCTGATG
Source organism: uncultured Chloroflexota bacterium (assembly GCA_937859575.1). Taxonomy (GTDB): domain Bacteria; phylum Chloroflexota; class Chloroflexia; order Chloroflexales; family Roseiflexaceae; genus CALLZL01. Next base: position 838 of record CALLZL010000439.1, on the reverse strand, counting down.
GTGCTGCTCACCGATGGTCAGGCGAATGTGTCGATGGGTGATCTGCCGCCGCAGACCGAAAGCTATACACTCGCTGACTTTATCGCATCGAAATCTATCCGCTCGGTTGTGATCGATACCGAGCATCCGATCTTTGAGCGTGGGTTGGCACGGCAACTTGCCGAACACCTCAAAGGGCATTACTATCGACTCGACGATCTGCAGGACGGCGAGCTCGTTGATCTGGTTCGGGCCGAACTTCGCTGAGACGAATGACGCCTGCCTGCAACAATCGGGGGAAACCCCACCAACCATTTGCTATACCGATGCGCAATATCGTGTGGCGTCGGTAAGAACATAACGTGATGGAAGACACTCAGGAGGACCGTTGGTCATGACCGATCAGGAGCGCACCGTGACGGAGCGGGAAGAGCTGCTCAACGATCTGCTCGATGCCGCACAGGTTGCGGTTGAAGAAAACGAGCAGCCCGAGCAGGTGGCAGGCGAAGCCGCAGCCACGACAACCGAAACAGAAACCCTTGTAACCGAAGCCGAAGCACCGGTTGCCGAAGCCGAAACACCGGCTGCCGAAGCTGAAACACCGGCTGCCGAAGCTGAAACACCGGCTGCTGAAGCCGAAGCACCGGTTGCCGAAGCCGAAGCACTGGTTGCTGAAGCCGAAGCACTGGTTGCTGAAGCCGAAGCACCGGTTGCCGAAGCCGAAACACCGGTTGCCGAAGCCGAAACACCGGTTGCCGAAGCAAGTGCGGCTGAGAGTGCTGCCTATGTGGCATCGGCTGAGGAAGAAGAGGGGGGACGCCCTCGGCGGGGCAAAGATGTCGAAGGCGGCGTGGGGCTT
>CALLZL010000438.1 GCA_937859575.1 uncultured Chloroflexota bacterium | reverse complement strand
GGCGGGAACAGCGCAGGCGAAGAGAGTCTGTTCCTGACCCGTTTTGCCGAACGGGTTACTATGCTGGTGCGGGGGCCGCAGCTCAGCGCCAGCAAGATAATCATTGATAAACTCAACGCTTCGCAGGTTGTCGATGTACGAACCAATACCGAGATTGTCGCGCTCAGCGGCGAGAGCAGCCGGCTCAGCGGCATCACGGTGCGGGATCGTCAATCCGGCAGCGAAGAGACATTGCATCCGGCGGGGGTGTTTGTGTTCATTGGCTTGACGCCGAATAGTGCCTGGTTGCCGCAAGAGATTCAGCGCGATGCAGCCGGCTTTATCACCACCAGCGCAACGCTAGAGACCAGTATGCCGGGGGTGTTTGCTGCCGGAGATGTGCGCCTCGGCAGCACCAAGCAGGCCGCCAGTGCCGCCGGCGAAGGAGCCACCGCAGCACTGATGATCCGTGAGTACCTCAAACGATAGCAATCACCCTGCCATGAGAGCGAACTGAGCATTGGGATGCATGCCCGTACGCCGTCGTGCTTAGGTGCTCGCGGGTGTTGGCGTTTTTGGCGGAGTTCGCGTACACTGGCGCTCATCAGCCGGCCGGTATACCGCCGAAGGTTACTTCATGGATTCAGTGCTACGCCTTGCCACGGCTGCCGATGCCGGGCAGATTGCGGCGATCTATGCACCATTCTGCGAAACAAGCACCGTATCGTTCGAAACAGTGGCACCATCACCGGCGGTGATGGCCCAGCGTATTGCGACGATCGGCGCACGCTGGCCCTGGCTGGTTCTGCAGACAGGCGATCGGGTGGCCGGGTATGTGTATGCCGGGCAGCATCGCGAACGCGCCGCCTACCAGTGGGCCGTTGATGTGACGGCCTATGTTGCCACCGAGTATCGGCGGCGTCATGTTGGGCAGGTGCTCTACCACGCGCTCTTTCGCCTGCTGGTGTTACAGGGGTACTTCAAGGCCTATGCCGGGATCACCATCCCCAACCCGGCCAGCCTTGCATTTCATGAATCACTCGGCTTCCGGCGCATCGGCATCTACCATGGGGTCGGCTACAAACTCGGCGCGTGGCGTGATGTGGCATGGTATGAGCGTGAGCTGCAGCCCGAACGCCACGATCCGGTACCACCACGCCCGATTGATGAGATCATGGCAACCCAAGCCGGCAAAATAGTGCTGCGGGTGGATCCGGATGATCTGGATGCGGTGCCCTGAGCAGCCGGAACAACAATCAAAGGGGCGCTCTGCCGGATCGAGGTATGTAGCCGGCAACTATGGTGGAGTAATCAATGACGGCATATATGCAGCTGGTGCGCGGGCTCAACCGTGATGTACGGCTGCTGCTGATCAGCTCGGCGCTGATCGGATTTTCGACCTTTGGCGGTATCACAAGCGTACTGGGCAATCTGTATCTGCTCCGGCTCGGGTTTCCGGTCGAGTTTATCGGGTTGTATATCGCCAGCGGGTTGATTGCATTTGGAGCGCTCTGCCTGCCGGCCGGTGCCTTCAGCGCACGCTGGGGCGATCGGCGCGTGACGGCCGGCGGCCTGACCGGGTTGACACTTGGCACACTGATGATGCCGCTTGTCGAGATCATGCCGGAAGCAGTGCGCGGCGGCTGGTTGCTGTTGGCCAATGTGATCGGATCCGGCGGGATCGCCGTCTATTTTGTGAGTAGCAATCTCTATCTGACGGCGGTGACGACTCCGGCGGTACGCGGGCATGCCTTCTCAATCCAGGGTGGTATCTGGCCACTCGCGGGCTTTGGCGGCAGCCTGGTTGGTGGGGCGCTGCCGGGGTTTCTGGCTTTCGTCCTGGGGGTTGATCTGGCCGATCCGGCACCCTACCGCTATGCGCTCTTGCTGGCACCCTTGCTGCTCTTGCCAGGCATTCTGGCCATCCTGCGCACCGGCGAGATCACGCGCCCCCGGGCTATTACCGGCGGCGGCAGTGGGGCAAGCAACCGGCCGCTGCATATCATCATGCTCCTCGGTATGGTCGGGCTGCTGCAGATGGCGGGTGAAGGGGTCGCACGCAACTTCATGAATATCTACCTTGATCAGGGGCTTGGCATGGCACCGGCACAGATCGGGCTACTGCTGGCGATCGCACAACTCCTGGCGACCCCGGCAGCACTGGCGACCCCGCTGTTGATGGCACGCTTTGGCCGCAAGACGACCTTTATTATTGCTTCGGGCGGGATCGGCATAAGCCTGTTGCCGATCGGCCTGTTCGGGCATTGGGCAGCGGCCGGCCTTGGGTATCTGGGTGTCATGGTGACCGGGTCGGTGCGCCGCCCGGCCAATATCGTGATGCAGATGGAGAGCGTGGCACCGGCATGGCGCCCGACGATGTCGGCGGTGAACACCATGGCCGCCGGGAACGCCGGGGGGCGGGGCGCCCGCGAGCCGGCGCCCTGCGCCAAGCCCCGCCCCTCCCCCCGGTCCTGGTGGGCCGCCTCTGCCTCCGCCCGGGCGGGCCGAACGGCCTCGTGGGCCTCGCCTTCGGCGGCCTGCACCTCGCCTACGGCCTCGCCCTGACGGCCACGGAGCGCCGCACCCAGCCGTGAACCCCGAGGCCGTCCTCCAGCTCGACCGCGTCATCCACGAAAAGGGCCGGCTGGCGATCATGGCGCTGCTCGCGGCCTCCCCCGCCCTGCTCTACACCGAGCTGCGGGACACCCTGAAGATGACGGACGGCAACGTGACCGCCCACCTCCGCACCCTGCTCGAGGCCGGCTACGTGGCGGTCACGAAGTCCTACGAGGGCGGCCGGGCCGCGACCAGCTACGGCCTCACCCCGACCGGCCGCGCGGCCGCCGTCAGTAGCAGCCGTAGCCGTCGCCCCAGCAGTGCGTGCTGCCCCCCAAGTTGTTGCTCCAGGACATGAACATGCGGGACTGCATGTCGAAGAACA
>CALLZL010000437.1 GCA_937859575.1 uncultured Chloroflexota bacterium | reverse complement strand
ACGGACGTTCTACACGGTAGCGCAAAGGGGTCGCCCCCAACGGACACAACAGGGGGCCGCAGGCCCGCCCGACGGGGGTGCGGGGGCGGAGCCGCCCGCAAAAAGCGTCTCTCCCTCTCCGCGAAGCGATCCGCCACCGCAGAGCGGCTCAGGATGACAGGCTGACAGCCGACGGGGGCGCGGGGGCGGAGCCTGCCGCACGCCGTGCCGGCGATTGCATTGCGGGCGCCCACATTGGGACGCCCCAACGGCATGGCGGTGCGGTGATCCCAACCCCACCGCGTTGCGGTACCAACCCCACGGCCATGTGGCCGCCACCCACCCTGCCGCGTCGCGGCGCCGCAGCGACCGCGCGCGCCATGGGCATGGCAACGGGCCATCCGGCACCGAACGCGCACCATTGCAGGGGGTTCGGGGGACCGCAGGTCCGCCCGACGGGGGTGCGGGGGCGGAGCCGCCCGCAAGAATCGTCATTCCCTCTCCGCCGAGAGATCCTTCGCGGCAGCGCCGCTCAGGATGACATGGCGAGAGCCGGTCGGGGGTGCGTTGATCCAAACCCCACTGCGCCGCCCTGCTGCCCCCACGGCCATGTGGCACTCACGGTTTGGCCTCGACCTCGGCAGGGTGCACACGATCTTCGGCGTGGCGGATCAGTGCCTCGCGCAGGGCATCGACGAATTCGCGTGGGCGGGCCGGGCTGATAATCAGCGGCAGCTGATTGCTGCGTGCCACCGCCACCAGCCGTTCACGATTGGTCGCAATGAAGAAGACGCCCCCATACGGTGCCAGCGTAAACGGCCCCTGGTAACCAAAGACACCGGCGTTGAACGAGCGCCGCAGACCGAAGCGTGGCACATCGGCCAGCGCCGGTGCTGGTGAGACACCCAGCATACTACGGTAGGGGATCGGCATTGGTCGTGCCCAACGCCGCCGGATGAGGAGTTGATCAGCCTCGATACGATACAGGGTCGGCTGGACGGCATAGTTAAGCAGTAGCCAGGCGCCAAGGGTTACTGCCACCGCCACCGAGATCACCAGCCCCGGCAGTGCGACTCCACTGAAGAGCAGCCCGCTCAGATAGAGAAAGAGTGCCGGCAGCATCAGCACACCGCCGAGCAGCGCGATGCCACTCGTGATTCGTTCGGCATAGCGATCGAGCGGTGCGGCGATAAACTCAACCGATGGGTCGGTCATTTCAGCTCCGGCATTTCAACAGGATCCTCGCGTGGTTCGCATACCCCGCAGTAGAGCGCCCGTGCCGTCACGATCGCCCGGTGTGCCCCGCGCCCATCGCGGTAGAGTGCGACAATATGCGGCATCTCACGTTTATGTTCCTTACACACCGCACGCCCGCAGAAGATACAGGTTCCATGTGCCGGACGTTCGCAATGCCAGCAGTTCATGGGTATTCCTTTCGTTGGCAACCGATCGGGATGCGGTTCCTATCGGCGGCTATGGCAGATACTTGCCGGTGAAGAGCTCGAGTTCGGCACGCCGTGTGGCAGGGATGAGGCTCGGGTCAGTCATGATCGCAGTGGCTAGTGCAGCATGCGCCGGGCTTGCGAAACCATCACCGATCAGTTCAACACTACGCCGGATGATATCCTGAGCCAGGCGAGCATTGGCATGCAGCACAGCGACAACCTGATCCACGGTTACGGCATCGTGATCCGGATGCCAGACATCATAATCCGTAACCATGGCCAGAGCCGCATAGGCGATTTCGGCCTCACGCGCCAGCTTGGCCTCGGGCAGCGCCGTCATGCCGATCAGATGATGGCCGCGGCGGCGGTTCTCTTCACTTTCGGCCAGGGTCGAGAACTGCGGCCCTTCCATGACGACCAGCGTGGCGCCGCGGTGGGTTGTAGCACCGGCAGCGCGTGCCGCTGCTTCCAGCCGATCGGCCAGGCCTGCATCGAAGGGCCGGTCGAATGCGACATGCGCCACGATTCCACCGCCGAAGAAGCTGGCCGGCCGGTTCCCTTTCGTTCGGTCAAACAGTTGATCCGGCACAACCACATGGCCAGGGGCAAATTCTTCGCGCAGGCTGCCGACGGCACTGACCGAGATCAGGTAGCGGACACCAAGCTGGCGAAAACCGTAGATATTGGCACGACTCGGCACCTCGGTCGGCGTTAGCCGATGGCCAACCCCATGGCGCGGCAGGAAGGCAACCCGCCGGCCGGCAAGCGTGCCGACGATATAGGCGTCGCTTGGCGCACCGTATGGTGTCTGCAGGTCGATCCGTTCAACCGCTTCGAGGCCTTCCATGGCGTACAACCCGCTGCCGCCGATCACGCCAATACTGACATCTTGCATGGTATCTGCTCCTTCTGCCGGCGAGCCTGCATGTGCGTATCACCGGCATCCGTCGGCAGCGCATGTTCCGAAATCCCTGTCGGAAGAGTGCTATACTTCTTCAAACAAGTATACCAAGAACCAACAGGAGCACAATCATGTCAACCGATATTTTTCGGGTCGCCGAGATCTCGTGCCAGCACTGCGTCAATGCCATTACCAAAGAGGTCGGTGCCATCACCGGTGTGCAGCAGGTAGTTGTCAACCTGAGCGATAAGAGCGTGCGGGTTGAGCATGATGCGTCGGTCGATCTGCGCACCTTGATCGCGGCCATCAACGAAGCCGGGTATGATGATGTGGCTGTGCTAGCGTAGCCTGCCTGCCGGGGCCGGCAGCCGCCCGGCTACGCCGGCAATCCATCCGCTGAGGTGCAGCCGGGTTGCGCCTCAGCGGGTGCGTATCAGCGCCGCTCGTAGTTTGGTGCTTCTTTCGTGATTGTAATGTCGTGTGGATGGCTTTCGATCAGGCCGGCCATCGAGATCCGAATGAAACGGGCATCGCGGCGCAGGGCTTCGATATCCTTTGCCCCGGCATACCCCATCCCCGAGCGGAGGCCGCCGACCAGTTGGAACAACGTATCGCTGACCGGCCCTTTGTAGGGCACTCGCCCTTCGATCCCTTCGGCAACCATCTTCTTGCTGCCGCTCTGCTGGAAGTAGCGATCGCCGCTGCCCTGGTGCATGGCCGAGAGCGAGCCCATGCCACGGTATGATTTATAGCTGCGCCCTTCGTACAGAATGGTCTCACCCGGGCTTTCATCGGTTCCTGCCAGCAACGAGCCAATCATGACCGTCTGGCCGCCGGCGGCGATCGCCTTGGCGATATCACCACTGTAGCGTATCCCGCCATCGGCGATCACCGGTATGCCGAAATGATCCGCGACCCGCGTACAATCCGAGATCGCGGTGATCTGCGGCATCCCGGCACCCGTCACCACCCGGGTGGTGCAGATACTGCCCGGCCCCTGGCCGACCTTCACCGCATCGACACCCCGTTCGCACATGGCCGCCGTTGCTGCACCGGTCGAGACATTCCCGGCTACTAGTTGTACTTCGGGGAAACTTTCGCGGATGCGCACGATGGCATCGAGGACACCAGCCGAATGGCCATGGGCGGTATCGATCACCAGCACATCGACACCGATCTTGACGAGCGCGGCGGCTCGTTCGATATAATCACCCGAGATCCCGATCGCCGCGCCGACGCGCAACCGCCCATGGTCATCTTTGCAGGCATTGGGGTATTCGATCTCTTTCATAATGTCTTTGACGGTGATCAGGCCCGACAATCGGCCTTTGCGATCAACCACCAGCACTTTCTCGATGCGGTGCTGATGCAGAATCTCTTTGGCCTGTTCGAGGGTTGTGCCTTCCGGCACCGTCACCAGTTCATCACGCGTCATCAGTTCGCTGATCGGCCGGTTACGGTTTGTTTCGAACCGCAGGTCGCGGTTGGTGATGATACCCACCAGATCGCCATTGGTGGTGGTGATGGGAATACCCGAGATGCGATAATCGGCCATGAGATCCAGTGCATCACCGACGGTTTTGTCAACACCCATGGTGATCGGGTCGATGATCATGCCGCTTTCCGATCGTTTGACTTTGCGAACCATTTCGGCCTGATCGGCAATCGACATGTTCTTGTGAATAAAGCCGATCCCCCCTTCCCGGGCGATCGCAATCGCCAGACGATGCTCGGTTACGGTGTCCATCGCCGAACTGACGATTGGAATATTGACCCGGATCGCACGGGTAAGCTGGGCCGAGACATTCACATCACTCGGGAGAACATGCGATTCAGCCGGGATGAGCAGGACATCATCGAAGGTCAACCCTTCTCGGGCGAACTTTGCGTCCCAATCGATGGTCATGGGTTTTCTCCTTGTGCGGCAAACAGCGACACCGAGCTCAAGCCGAGCGATAGTGTCGATCGTGCCATATTATACCTTGTTGTGGTACAATTCCTGTGCTACGATGAGCCATACCTACACGCCACAGCAGGAGTACCGAATCTGTGGAGCTTGACGGCGACCTCGACGCATTTAACCTGCGCGAACTGATCGAGATGGTGGTCTACAGCTCTGTGACCGGGCTGCTTGAGGTGCGCCCGAACGCCATTGTCGCGCAGCTCTATTTTCGTGATGGGTTGCCCTACGATGCACACTATGGCGATATTGACGGTATCGATGCGTTGGCCGCCATGTTCGAGCAGCGTAGCGGTCTGTTCAGCTTTCGCGCCGGGCCAACCAGCAGCGGGCAATCGCTGTGGGGCGATCCATGGGAGCTAATTGAGACGGCCGAGCAGCGGGCAGCTTCCTGGCAGCGTATTCGCCCGCTGATTCCAGCATTGGATCTGGTTCCGGTCTTCACCACGATCGATACCCATTCGATCAGCCTCAACACCCACTCGTGGTCGCTGCTTTCGGCGATCGACGGCCGGCGCGATATCCCGGCAATTGCAGCGGCAAGTGGCTATTCGCTGCTCGATGTCTGTGAAGGGTTGGTGCCGCTGGTTGCTCAGCGGCTGATCATACTGGTGCCGTGTGATGAGATGCCGCCTGAGCCGGCCGCGGATACCGAACAACCGGCACCCGGCGGGTTCTTCGAACGCCTGATTGCCCGGGCGCTCGAAGAAGAGGCCGAACAGCGCCGGCAGTCGGATCCACGTCACGAAACTCGTACACGCACGTCATCCGATTTGCGGCGTCTGCGCGATCCACGCCCTTCTGATCCGCGCCACTCCTCGGCGCCGCGTATCATCAGCGATCCGAAACTCACGCGCGACCGGCAGAAGTAGGCGCTACGGCAGGGGTGAGATGCAGCTGAATAGCGTAGGTGCCAGGTTCATGCTGTGATCGTCTTACTGCTGCTTCTGGGGCTACCCGGCCGCCTGTGCGAACTGTTGCTGCCCGATGCGCGTTCGCGGCCGCTCTTGATCCGCCTGACACTCTGGCTTGGCCTGAGCCCGGCAGTGATCGCCCTGATCTACCTCTGGCTGGCGAATCTCGGTTTTGCGCTGCATGATCGCTTGCTTGGCACCCTGGTGGTCGGGGTGCTGATATTGAATGCTGCCTCGTTGTTCCGCATCCGCCGGCGTCAATCGATCCTCCCACCACGCCGCACGCTGCTCTGGTGGGGGGTGGGCCTGGGTGTCATGGGCCTGACCTTCTGGACGCGCTACGAGCAGGCGGCCGGCCTTGTGTTGCCGGTCTGGGTCGATTCGGTACACCATACACTGCTGGTGCGCCTGATTGCCGAGCGTGGCGTGCCGCCGTTCGATCTGAATCCGTTTCTGCCAATCGACCAGTTGATCTATCACTGGGGGTACCATGCGTTTCTTGCTACCCAGATCCGCCTGACGAACGATACGGCGCTGTTTGCCGTGCCGCAGCTGTTGCTCTGGAGCGGCCAGTTGCTGGGGGGGCTTCAGGCGCTGGTATGGGGTGGTGCGGCATACTATTTCTGGCGGCGGCCGGCGGCGGCGGTTGCGGCGGCGCTGGTAGTGGGGCTGGTGGCGATCATGCCGGCCTATTACCTGAGTTGGT
>CALLZL010000436.1 GCA_937859575.1 uncultured Chloroflexota bacterium | reverse complement strand
TCGCGGCCCGAAGTTCCCGCCCCGGTCATCCCGTCGCGGCCCGAAGTTCCCGCCCCGGTCATCACGCCGTGGCCCGAAGTTCCCGCCCCGGTCGTCTCGGCGCGGCCGATCACGATAGCCACGCCGATCGTCATTAAAATGCGGCTGTGGTTCGTGATCCTCTTCATCGTGGGCAACCTGGGGTGCCGGTGCTGGTGCGGCAGCCGGAGCTTCAGCGGCTGCAACACGGCTTGGGCGGCCGACACGGCGCACACGGGCGCGCTCTGCTCGGCGCTCTTCAGCGACCTGTTCACGTTCAGCTTCTGTCGCGTGGGTATTCAATGCCTCTACCTCTGCCTCCGTCAGGGCGCGCCATGCGCCCGTCTCAAGATCACCAAGTAACAACGGACCTTCGCGCACCCGTATCAGGCGCAGCACATCATAGCCAAGCAGTTTTGCGACCTCGCGGATCTGGCGTTTTCGGCCTTCGTGAAGCACGACCCGGATCCACGTGCCCTCACCACTGCGATCGAGCACTTCTACCCACGCTGGTGCTGTTTCCACCCCATCGAGCAGCACCCCATCGCGCCATTCGCGCAAGGCATCAGGCGAAGGAGCTTCGTTCAGCAAAACACGATACTCTTTTTCGATCTGATGGCTTGGATGCGTCAATCGCTGGGTTAATTCACCGTCATCCGTCAGCAGCAGCAACCCTTCGCTATCGAAATCGAGCCGACCAACCGGAAAGAGCCGGGCGTCCGTCTGGACCACATCGACGACCGTCGGGCGGCCCTGCGGATCATCGGTCGTCGAGATCACACCGGCCGGCTTATGCAGCATGATATATGTGCGTGGGCTAATGCGGCCGATCGGTTCTCCATCAACCGTGATTTCGTCGGTATCGGGATCGACACGCGTACCTGGCACACGAACCTCTTTGCCATTGACCGCAACCCGGCCCTGGCCAATCAACTCCTCGCAATCACGACGCGAGGCGATGCCGGCACTCGCCAGCACCTTCTGTAAACGTTCTGGACTCACACGTACTCCTTAGTGGTGGTGTCTGCTGCTCATCAGGCAGCCGTTGCGCAACTCATCAACATCATACCGAGGCCGGGGAACCGACGTAGAAACATGATCCGCAGGGTGCCGTCGCGACGACGGTACAACTCCGTATGCTCACCTATGCACGCAGATCAGCGTGCCAGAGACGGCCGAAATCAGCCAGTGTGCGGAACGCCCGGTTGAAACACTGCATATACCCAGGGAAATACCCCGATGAAAATCAGCTATTCGTGATGCCTCGTGAACTCATTCGTAGGCGCCGTGTGGCTCGATGCCCTGCGGCTCCAGCCGGGGGCAGTTCGGTCATATTGCGCTTGTGTGGCAGCGCCGGTTGAGGAGCTGTCGACGTGGTTCGCGGGTATTATACCACACCATAGGCCGACTGAATAGCCCTGAATTGCTTTCCCAAACAAACGGTGTGGGGCGCTGTGGTTACCCCACACCATAGCCATTGTGCACATTACCAGACAATAATAGGAAGATCATTGGCAACGCTCTGATCGGCGGCAGTACGCAGCACCGTCAGACAGCGGTAGACTGCCGAGTCGGCAGCGACATTGGCAGCACGCAGCAGGCCATCAAGCTCGACCAGTTCGCGCTGCAGGCCAACCGATGAGCCAAAGCTGATGACCGACTCAAGGACTTCGTCATCATCATCTTCTTCCTCTGCATCGCCATCATCGAACTCAACCCAGATCGGTTCGGCGAAATCGGTAGGCAGGTAGTAACCGCCCTCGGCCTGGTGATTAATCAGATGCGGGTAGCGCGTCTGGGCACTTCCTTCCCAGATCGCCGCCAACAATGGATCCGGCTCGGCATCGATTTCCACACCATGCTGGATCAATTCGGCAATATCACGTTCATTTTCGAGTGAAGCCGCGATCAGGCGCAATGTATAGAGATCACTAAACCGCTCGATTCCACCTTCCCAGACTTCGGCACCCGGGCGTGACAGCAGATCGACTTCAACGCCTTCTTCACGCAGCAGATCCTGGATATCGGCAAGCCATTCGCGTTCATCTTCGTATGCTTCGCGATCTTCCTCCGGATCGGTGGTAAACATGGAGCCAACCAGCAGATCCAGCTCCGTCATACCGCTATCATCAGCCATGAAACTCAACTCCTCAATGAAAACAAATACCGGTACAAATCACCGGCGAAGACCGGGAACAACCCGGGAAATAGTCTTCGTGCATCCGTCGCAGCGCAAGCGCGTATCTCGCGCTAAGTATACCATATTCTCCTTTTGCTCCTGCGCAGCGGCAGCTGCCGGTAGGGCAATATTCAGATTCTCAAAGCTCTGCCCCGGCCTCTGTTTTCTGAGTGTATCTGGCCGGTTCGCCGCCACGTACCCCGACACACACGTACGCGGGGGCGGCTGTACTTCCCAACAGATGTTGCAGATGCGCTCTCATACACCACGCAACGCTTGACGATGCAGCGGGGGGCGGTTAGAATCAGGAAGAGTTGGCAGAATACTGACGCTCGGCATCATGCTGCGGCGCGTCGCCAAAGAGTGTTTCCTGGAGCATATCAATGCAAGGACAGCGACGCGGATGGATGATCGGCGCAATCTTCAGCGCCATATTGTTATGTATCTGGTGTAGCTTTCTCAGTGCCGTAGGCGGTTGGGTGGTCGGTAATGATATTGCTCTGCGCGAGGCGCGCATCATGTACCAGGCGACCGTCGAGGCCCGTGGGCAGCCGCTACCGGATCTTGGAGTCCTGGTCACGCGGCTTGATCGAAGCGGGCCGGCGCAGCTGGCGGGAATCGAGCGTGGTGATCTGATTGTGGCAATCAACGGAACCCATCTGCGTGACCCACGTGATCTGCGCGATCAGTTGATGACCTTCCGCGCCGGCGAGAGCGTACGCTTGACGATCATCCGCGATCAGGGCAGTGAGCGAACAATCGGCGTCACGCTTGCCACATCCCCCAACGGCGGTAGCATGCCGTATCTGGGGATCTATTATACCGCACGGGCTGATGAACCGGCCGATCTCTAGCAAGCAGGTCTGTGTGACGGCAACATCTCCACCACAGGTTGAACCAACGACGAAGACGGTTGTGGGCAAACCACCGGCCGGCAGTTCGCGGCGTATTTCATTACTGCTTGCGGTTGCCGCCGGGATCTGTTGGGCCGTCGTTGTAGCCATGCTGCTGATCGGCGATATTGGGGCTCTGCCGGATCCAATCGCACCGGCACGTCTCTTCTTTTACCTGCTTGTGCTGCTGGCGGCGGCGCTGACATTTGCCCCGATCGAACGCCAGCTTGGGCTCCATGGGCTCACTTCCGAAGGCATGCTCGGCATGCTGCTGCTGGTCTATACGATCGCCTTTGTTCCGGCTCCGGTCGGCTGGCTGCTGGCTCCACCCGATGCACCAGTCTATCTACTACTGGCAATGGCGCTCTTGCTGAGTGTCTCGGCTATTGCGCTCCCGATCGTCTTCGTTACCGGGCAGCATCTGTTTCGCCAACGTGCACAGCGGTATGATGTGCGGCGTGCGCGGCGGCAGGCATTCGAGATCGGCGCCTTTGCGGCCCTGCTGGTCGGGATGGCTGGTTTGCGCGTATTGACACCGATCGGAATCGCACTGCTGCTTCTGATACTCATGACCGTAGAGCTGCTATTTCTTTCATTTACCGCTGCAGAATGAGGAGCGATCCTCTATGGTTTTGGCATCGTGCGGCTTCCGTCAGCCGACTCGGCCAGAACACAGCATAAGGACAGCTGATGTTACAGATTACAATTGTTGGAATGGGTTTGATCGGCACATCGATCGGCATGGCGCTCCGGTCGGCCGCCGAAGGCCAATCGCCGTTGGGGAAGATTACCGTCACCGGTTACGACAGCCAGGCACGTCATACTGCCGATGCCCGTGGGCGGCTGGCGATCGACCGTGAGGCACGTACGATCGAGGAAGCGATCCGTGGTGCCCAACTGGTCATTATTGCAACACCGGTGCAGGCCGTCGAAGCGATCCTGCGCCAGATCGCGCCACTGCTGGCACCGGGTACGGTCGTGACGGATGTTGCCAGCACCAAAGCGCAGGTAATCGAGTGGGCACGTACGATCCTGCCGACAACCGTCGATTTCATTGGCGGGCATCCAATGGCCGGCCGCGAGAAATCCGGGCCGTCGGCAGCCAGCCCGGATCTGTTTCAGAATGCGATCTACTGTATCACGATGGCACCACAGGCACGGCCCGAATCGCTGGCGTTGATTGAGCGCATGATCGATCAGATCGGCGCCAAGTTGTACCTGATCGATGCAGCCGAGCACGATGCTTATGTAGCGGGCGTATCACATCTGCCGTTTCTGCTGGCGGCCGTGCTGGCCGATGTGGCAAGCCGTAGCCCGGCCTGGAAGGAGATGATGCCGCTTGCGGCGAGCGGATTTCGCGACATGACCCGCCTGGCCTCGGGCGATGCGGCGATGCATCGTGATATCTGCATGACCAATCGCGAAGCGCTGACACGCTGGATCAACGAGGCGATCACGCGGCTGGTGGATGTGCGTGAACAACTCGCCGATCAGGATGAATCGGCATTGCTGACGTTCTTCGAACAGGCCCATGGCGCACGTGAAGAATGGCTCACCGCACGACCCAATCTTCGCCCCGGCGAAGCCGAATTCGAATCGGTCGGCAAGGTCGAAACACCGAGCCTGTTCGGCCGCATTGGTCGCCGCCCACCGGAGCGCCGTAAATAGCAGCAGAGGAACCACTGGACATGACCGCCTGGGAACAACATATCAGCGATCTGCTCGCGCATCCGAAGGTGCTTGAAACGCGCGATCACATGCACCACAGCATTCCCAAACACGATCATCTTCTGCGCTCGGTGCGCCTCTCATTCCGCCTGTCACGCCTGTTGCGCGCCAATCCACGCGTCTGTACACGGGCTGCCCTGATCCACGACATCGACTCACGCCAGGGGACGCTCTGGAACCATGGCGCGATTGCGGCACGCTGGGCTGCGGCCCAGGGCGAATGTGTCGAGGTGTGCGGCGCGATCGAAAGCCATATGTACCCCTTTGGCCCGACTCCAACCTCACGCGAGGCCTGGGTGCTTGTGCTCGCCGATAAGTTTGCCTCGATCGGCGATTTCTCGCAGTTTCTGCGTGGCCTGCTCGATGGGTCGAGTATGGCGATGCGCCGCCGCCTGCGCCGTAGTGATCCCTACTACCGGCAGCGCCGCCGCCTGCGCCTGCACCGAACCTGAACAGGCATTCTGTGCCGGATCTCGATCGCAGGTACGATCACTGCACAAATACCTCCAGCATGCACAAAAAAGCGGCACACACCCTGAGGTGTGTGCCGCCCGGTAAGTGAGATTACGCGCGGCGGCGCAGCATCACACCACCGGCAACCAATGCGCTTGCGAGCAGTGCAGCAAGCGCGACCGGGGCCGTCTCGCCGCTGGTGCGCGGCAGGGCGGCCGGTGCCGGTGCCGCAGCTGCCATCGGGGTCGTCACGACCGGCTCAACACGCAGGTTGGCAAGATCGCCAACGGCGAACACATCGTAGATCCGGCCGGCTTCGAGCGCCACACCATTGATCGGCAGCACCACCGTCGTCGAGCCCGCCGGGGTCACTTCGAGGTTGTAGGTGCCTGCATCAACCGGCAGGTAGTCGCTGGCATTCGGGAAAGCCAGGTTCGAGATCAGGGCCGGGCCACCGGCGACACGGATGTCGACGGCCGGTGCATCGGGCGAGGTGTGGATGACGCGCACATGAGCCTTGCCTGCCTCAGGAGCCGACAGGTTATCGACCAGGATCGTCGGCTGGATGTTCGACAGGAAACCGGTGGCCGCGATGGTATAGGCCATACCGGCACTGATTGTTACACCCTTGGCATCAATCAC
>CALLZL010000435.1 GCA_937859575.1 uncultured Chloroflexota bacterium | reverse complement strand
GATCGACCAGATGCTGGGGAGATAGGCCCACCGCCCTAACCGCAGCGTGTCGGGTTGGTAGCCTGCGCATACAGCCGATCAAATTCGGCAACATACGCAGCAGCGAGGGTTGGATCATCGATGATCAGCAGGCTCTCGTCGTTACTGGTTTCGGCGCTGGCGGTGAAGTTGTACGAACCGGTTATCACGATCCGATCGTCGATAATAATGACCTTATGGTGCATGATATAGCAGTTACCATCTTCGAGAACATCGACCCCGCCGGCGCGGAGCCGCTCGAACTCCGAGCCGGTACCACGCACATTCTGGCGCTCAAAGACCCCCTGCACCGCAATACCGGCCTGGGCACGGGCAATCATAGCATCACCGATTGGATCCGAGGTGTATGAGAAGGTCATGAACAGCACCCGCCGGCGCGCCTGTTCGATCGCCTCTACGATCTCACCGGCCATGCGATCTTTCGGCGAAAAGAAAATTCGCACCCGTGCCGCACCAAGCACCACCACCGGGCGGGGTGCATTCGAAACCTTCTGTGCCCCGAAACTACCGGCATGCAACTGGGCAAACTCCTGGGTATAGAATGACGCGATCTGGCGATCGGTGAAGCGCAGCATATTGTTGTTATTGCGGTACGTGTCATTCTCAGTCATATTCCACGAGCCGGTCCAGGTGATGGTTTCGTCGATCACAATGAACTTATTGTGCATAAACGGCTGACGCCCATCGGTCACCACCGCAATGCCGGCCTGTTCGAGTTCGCCGGCCAGCGCGGCGACCCGCGCATCCTCAAGGTTTTCGCTGTCGAACACCAGCCGCACCCGCACGCCACGCCGTTCGGCGCGCCGCAGCGCATCGCCGAGATCCTGCAGATCGATATCAAACACCGCGACGTCAACACTGGCGCGGGCACGATCAACATCGGCGATCACGGCATCGAGGAGCGGCGAGTTGGAACGCAGGCCGCGTCGATCCGGGTAGACAAGGCTGGGGGTGGTGAAGATATAGTCGATCGTACCGCTACCACCCACCCCGGCAGGCTGCGGTGCCGGTAGCGGGATCACGGGTTCATCCGGCTCGTAGAGCCAGGCCAGGATCAACAGAAACAGAAGCGTCAGGATGAAGGCGAGTGGTGAAATCTTTGGTGTACGACGGCGTTGCTGCTTATTCGTCACGCGTCTCTCCCAGGATACGTCGAATCCAGCGTCTGATCCGGCTTTGGCTCTGCCGTGGCAGAATCATTCCCGGTTGGGCACGGCTTGTCAGCCCTTCGGCCGCCGCCCCGCTAGTGCGATCCGGCTCGGCCGGCGGCAGCTGTGCCTCGGGCAGGCCAGGCGCTATTGCCGGCCGGGCGGCGGGATCACCCGCTTGCGGCAGTTGCGCTTCACGAGGCACCTGCGCCACCCCTTGCAACGCTGACGCATCGGCCTGCTTTGGCAGGTGTGTCTCGGCGGCGGCTGTCGCAATTCCCGGCAGTATTTGGGCGGTAACCGCCGGCGGCAGGGTCGCGATCTGCTCGGCCAGCAATGCTTCAGCACGTGCGATCACCTCGGCGGCACTGCCGGCTTCGCGAGCGGCGGCGCGGGCAGCCATACGGATCGCCTGCACCTCGGCTTCGATCGCAGCATCACTGCGATTACCGGCCGCAATCACTGCCTCGGCATGCTGCAAGGCCCATTGCACCAGCTCGGTTGCGGCGGCATCCTCAAGATCGCCACGCAAGCGCTCATCTTCCTGGATGCGTTCGAGGAGGATCTGTTGCTGTTCGGCATCCATGGCTGGTTCCTTCGTGAAGGTCGGTTCAAGTTCCGCCTATTATAGGGCAAGTCGGAAGCACTAGTTCTGCGGTCAGGGCATCTGCGGGCGGGCCATGCTGAGCACGAGCGGCGCGAAACAGCTCTTGGAAGATATGGGCGGAGTATAATAGCTGCATGAACTATCGCATTGTATCGCTTGTGCCGAGCCTGACGGCATTCATGGTTGCCATCGGGTTGAGTGATCACCTGGTGGGGATCAGCGACTTCTGTGCCGCGCCGCCGGGCAACGAACCGCCGCGCATTGGTGGGTCACGCAACCCGGATCTCAGCGCGATTGCCGCTCTGGCACCCGATCACATCCTGGCAACGCGTCAGGAGTGTTCTGCTGCCGAGCTGCAGGCTCTTGCACCAAACTGCATGATCTCGCTGCTCGACATCCGGTGCGTCGCGGATGTCGCCCCCCAGTTAACCACCCTCGCCGCCCAGTTTGGGGCCGCCGATCGGGCATCCCAGCTCGGCAACCAGATCGCGGCCGCACAGGCCACTGCCGTTGCCGCCATGGCCGGCCGGCCGCCGCGCCGGGTACTGGCATTCTCGTCGCGCGAGCCCTGGATCGCGATTGGCGGCGAATCGTACGCCGCCGATCTGCTTGGCGTGTGTGGCGGGCTCAATATTGCCGAGCGGCTGGGGCCACGCATGCCGCGTGCCGGCCTCGATGTGTTTATGCAGTACACCCCGCAGGTAATCTTGCTCGCCGGCCGGCCGGATCCATTCAGCATTACCGATCAGGCCCGCTTCCGCCGCTTCGGTGATGTCGCGGCTGTCCTGGCGCGCCGCATCCATATCTGCGATGGCACTCTGCTCTTTGAATACGGCTTCCGTACCGCCGAGGCGATCCGCAACATAAGTTCACTGATCTGGA
Source organism: uncultured Chloroflexota bacterium (assembly GCA_937859575.1). Lineage (GTDB taxonomy): Bacteria > Chloroflexota > Chloroflexia > Chloroflexales > Roseiflexaceae > CALLZL01. The sequence goes on along the minus strand of CALLZL010000435.1, from coordinate 3,238 downwards.
GAACCTGAATGCCGCACGATTACATGACCGCGACAACCGAACACTTCCCGATCGATCAGGTCATGGCGATCCTGCACGAGGCGATGCAGCAGTTCCCCCAGCCGGTGATCGACGAAATGGGAACCAGCCAGACACCGTTTCGCATCCTGATTGCAACCATCCTGAGCCTGCGCACCAAAGATACACTGACAGCCGTGGTGGCGCCGCGGCTGTTTGCCGTGGCCGATACACCGGCAGCCATGTTGCAGCTCGACGAAGCCCGGATTGCCGAACTGATCTACCCGGTCGGCTTCTACCGCAACAAGGCGCGTGCGATCCGGGGCATCTGCCGGGCACTGCTCGACCGCTACGACGGCGCAGTGCCGGCCGACCTCGATGCGCTACTCGAACTTCCAGGTGTCGGTCGCAAGACCGCCAACCTGGTCTTGACCGCCGGCTTCGGCCTGCCCGGTATTTGTGTCGATACGCATGTGCATCGCATCTGCAATCTATGGGGCTACCTGCGCACCACCACCCCCGAACAGACCGAAATGGCGCTGCGGCAGGTATTGCCGCAACGCCACTGGATTCCCATCAACAGCCTGCTCGTCACGTTGGGGCAGAATATCTGTCACCCGACTTCGCCGCGCTGCAGCATCTGCCCGCTGGCGCAGTTGTGTGGCCGTGTCGGCGTGACACGCAGCCGTTAAAGGCGCACGGTCTTCCCCGGCGACGACGAGATGAACGAGGCTGCAATCGCCCCGAAGCGCAGCCTGGCACGATCTTGCAGCGCCAGCGGAACATTGGCGGCGACCGGCATCTCGTTGATAAAGGTGCCGTTGGAACTGCCCAGATCCATGATCGTCCAGCTTCCATTCAGAAAGCGGATCAACGCATGCCGCCGGCTTACACCACCAGTCTTGCCACCATAGGGTGTCAGATCAACATCAGGAAAGATACGATCCGCCTGGTCGGTACAACCAACCACAAACTCTGAACGATCGGTCGGCAATGCCAGCGCCTGGCCATCGGCAAAGACCAGTTGGTAGGATGGGATCGCCACCGGGCCGGTCAGTGTCAACATCTCGTTTTCGAGGTTTGCCAGATCACCGCGTGCTTTCTCAAGCAGCGCCATCAGGTTGTCGAGATCCTGTTCGTACTTGCGCACCTCGGCCTGTTTCCGTTCGACCTCGATCAGTTTCGCCAGCACACGCTGCGTACCGGCCAGCGCCTGCTGGGCGATATGCAGCTCGGCCTCCTGGCGTGCCAGATTGGCACGCGCTCGTGCCAGCCCATCCTGAGTAATCGCACGCAGCGACTCCGGCTGCCCGTCGAGCACATGCTCGTTTGATGCGATATACCCGCGCACCGCTTTGACTTCGGCTTCGAGGCGGGCGATCTCCCCGCGTTGCGATGCCATCTCTTGTTCGAGTGCAACCCGCGTGGCCATATAGTTCCTCCACAATGCTCATCGGCAGCCCGTAGAACTGACGCCAGGCTCATGGCAATTGTTGCGTACTTGGGAACAATGTTACACGTGATCACACTCGCAACACGAACTATTCCCGGTAGGCAATGGCGAGATTTGCCGACATCATAAAATGCACCATACCGCCCTGGACATGGCGCTGCACCAGATCGCGGGTCTCATGTTCAATGGTATCGAGAAACACCGCAAATGCCGCTGGATTCTCGATAAATGCCGGGATGACTGCACCATAGGCTGTTTCCATATTGCGCGCAAAGGTTTCAGGTGCTGAAAAGTGAGCTTCGATTGAACGGGGTTCGATCACTATGCGAGTAAAGCCGGCCGATTCGATGAGCAACCGGAGCTGTTCCGCATCGCCTAGCGAAAAAGGGGCAACCAGATCTGCATAACTCACACCAAGCGGCGCTAAATGATGGAGCTCGATCTCGGCAAACTCAGCGACGAGGGATTGTTGTTCGATCCCTTGCCACACTGCAATACCGATTCGCCCACCTGCTACGAGGCTCCGGCGTAGGCGCTGCAACACAGCGACTTGATCCGGGAAGAACTGTAACCCTTGCTGACAGAGTGCAAGATCAAAGGCTTGATCCGGCAGATCGACCGTGGCGGCATCACCCTCACGCCATTCAATAGATGCCCCCGGCGGCACAGGTTGATTGCGGGCAACCGCTAACATTGCCGGGTTGATGTCAATGCCAACCACGGTTCCATCACTCCCGACCAACGGTGCGACATGCCGGGCCACCATGCCGGTGCCACACGCCATGTCGAGCACATGCTCACCCAACTGAGGCGCGACATATTCAACAAATACGGCAGTCAGAGGTTGAAACATACCCGGTCCATAGAACTGCTCGTACATCTCGGCAGGGCTCGGGCTTTGCGGTGTCATGGCAACCTCCTTTTTTGTGGTCGTGTCAACTGACCACTACCTATTCGAAAAGTCCGGGGTCGCTCCTTCTCTCTTTATAGTACGGCACCTCCGATCGCCGCCAGCACTACCACCAGCCAGGGCGGCACCTTCCAGAAGACCAGCAGCGCAAAGGCACCAAGCGCCAGTGCCATATCGGCCGGCCCGGCAATCGCGCTCGTCCAGACCGGTTGGTAGAGCGCGGCGAGCAGGAGCCCGACAACGGCCGCGTTGATACCGCGCAATGCCGCCTGGATATCGGCACGCGACCGCAGCACATCCCAGAATGGCAGCGCACCCACGATCAGGAGCCATGACGAGAGGAAGATGCTGAGCAGGGCGATCAACCCGCCCAGCCAGCCGTTGGGGGTTGGTTGCGCCACGGCACCAAGGTAGGCCGCGAAGGTGAAGAGTGGCCCCGGCACTGCCTGCGCCGCACCATAACCGGCAACAAACTGTTCGTTGCTAAGCCAGCCGGGTGGCACCACCTCGGCCTGCAGCAGCGGCAGCACTACATGCCCGCCGCCGAATACCAGCGCCCCGGCCCGGTAGAAACTGTCGATCAGCCCAAGCACGTGAAGATTCGGTAGGGCGGTGCGTGCCAACGGCAGCACCAGCAAGAGCACGAAGAAAAGCGCCAGGCTGGCAGTTGCCAGGCCACGCCCGATCGTACGACTGGTACGAGTCACCGCTACTACATCGACAGTCGCCGTGAACAGACGACGCCCAAGCAGGCCGGCCAGCACAATGATCACCACCTGCCCCAGTGCCGCCGGCCAGAGCAGTGCAATCGCCGCCGCCACCAGTGCAATCGTCGCCCGCGGACGATCGGGGCAGAGTGTACGAGCCATGCCCCAGAC
>CALLZL010000434.1 GCA_937859575.1 uncultured Chloroflexota bacterium | reverse complement strand
CAGGTCGCGTTCTACAAACGCCTGCGACTCCATGGCGGCGATCACCTGAGCGGCGTGAATGGCGACCCCATCGTGGCTCACGACACCGGCACGATACGCGAGATCGGCGGCGCGTTCCGGATCACCCGGCACAACCATCGCCCAGCCATCAACGAAGATCTGCGCACCGATCTGCTCGGCCACCACCTGGCCGTTGAGTGCCATCGATCCGCTCTGCGGTGCGGGAATACCGCGCTTCAGACGCAAGAAGGCGGTATGCTCGGTTGAATTGCCCATACCGCCCCACCAGAGGATCGTGCGCCGCTCGATAATATAGTTGAGCCATGTCTGCCCGATCTGCTGGGGTGTCAGGCCCGGGTTGTGATCATAATCCGGCAGGGCGCGCAGAAAGGTCAGCGTCCCCGAGATATCGTCGTCGGTGACGACCAGCTGGGTATTGCGCTTCTCATTGACATAATACCAGATCTCGCCGAGTTCCTGCATGATCCGCTCATAGGGCCAGCTTTCGAACGGGCGGCCGAGATAGACACCGATAATCTTGCCAAGTACGCCGGCATAGACCCGTTCGACATAGTCGTGTGGTAGTGACATGCCTTGTAGCTCCAATCTTTACGTATAGCATGACTCAAAGCGGCAGTTCATAAATGGCATAGCCATATGCCGGCAGCGCGAGCGCCACCTGCCCACTGCCGAAATGCCGCTCACCGTTCCAGATATCAACGAGGGTTGTTTCGCCCTGGCCGGTGAGTTGCACCGTAATCATCGCCTGTTCCGGCTGGAAGTTCAGCACAGCCAGCAGGCGCTCCTGGCCATACTCGCGGAAGAAGGCGTAGAACCGGGTGTCATCGTTCGTTGGCACCTGCCGCCGTAGCCCTGCCGCACAGAGTGCCGCAAAGCGCCGCCGCGCATCGAGCAGCCGCGCCACGCCGCGCCGATACTCACCCTGTACATCGCCAGGATCGCCGAACTCAACCAACAACTCGCCGGCAGTTGCAACAAGCGCCGCACCAAGCAAGCGCTCGGCCACCGGGTCGTCGGGTGTGCATGGCGGGGTAAGGTAACAGACGCCGCCGGCAGCCACGACCCGGTCGCGGTAGCTGCGGAGGGTGGTTTCGATCGGGCGTGGGTCGCCGCTGCGAATCGCGTCGCGGATGATGTCGATCCCTTCCCACCAGAGGTGCAATGCGTAATCCTGAACACAGTTAAAGCCACCATCGACGATCCAGGGCACCGGATCGTCGTGAAAGCCGCCGGCACCTTCGGGCTGGAGGAGCTGATTGTCGGCAGCGGCGACCACATCGGTCATGCTGAAGCGCGTGATCGGCCAGTCACAGTCGATATACCAGTTGACGGCGTCGATCACCACACCATCGATCCCGGTTGCGAGCCAGAAATCGAGGATGCGCCGCACTTCATGCTGCCAGCCCGGATCGCCGAAGTTGAACTGCGGCAGGTGATATCCGCCCTGTTCCCCTTCCCATTTGACCCAGAAGAACTTCCCTGCCCGCTCGCTCCAGCGCCAGTTGCCGTGGGCATCGTTCATGAAATGCGGCGCACGGTTGCGATCCATCGTGTCGGTACCCGTATCGCTCCAGACGAACATGCGTCGTTCTGGTGTGTCGGCGCCGGCACGTACATCGTCGCAGGCTTGCAGGAAGGCCGGGAACTGCTCGTGTGCGTAGCCGAGATTGATGAAGATCACCAGCGCCATGGTGCGTGCGTGTGCCGCTGTGATGAGCGCCCGGAAATCGGCCATTGTGCCGATCGCCGGATCGATTGTGTAGAAGTCGATCGTGTCGAGCCCGTTGTAGCAGACACCGCCGGCACATGGCGCAAACACCTCGACGGCATCATAGCCGAGTGCCTGCAGGGTATCGAGTTGGCCGATCAGATCGCGCAGAGTCTGGCCGTGGGCCTTCAGGTAGGGGCGCACAATCGCCGAACAGCGTGCCCACCACTGCGGCGCCAATACGCTTGTCGAGCCGAGATTCAATCCGTATACCTTCTCTTCACTACCCCTTCAATCCGACACTCGCGATCCCGCCAATCAGTTTGTCTTGTGCGAAAAAGTAGATGATCAGTGCCGGCAGCATCGTCACCAGATTCGCCGCCATCAGCAGATTCCAATCGGTATTGGCGCGCGTTACCATATTGGCCAGCCCGATGGCAACGGTAAACATGCTGTTGCTGTTGAGATAGATCAGCGGCCCGAGCAGATCATTCCACGACCCAAGGAAGACAAAGACGACACATACGGCCAGCACCGGCAGCGAGAGCGGTAGAATGATGCGCCAGAAGATACCCCAGTAGCCGCAGCCATCGATCCGTGCGGCGTCGTCGAGCTCACGTGGGAAGGTACGCATATACTGCCGCATGAGGAAGATAAAAAAGGCATTACCGGTAAACGATGGGACGATCAGCGGTAGATAGGTGCCATACCAGCCGATCTTGTGGAACATGAGGAATTGTGGAATCATCAGCACCTGCCATGGAATGAGCATGGTGATGATCAGGACATTGAAGAGAAATTCGTTGCCACGAAAGCGCAGCCGGGCAAACGCAAAAGCTACCAGCGAACACGAGAAGACCGTACCGGTAATATTGCCCAGCACGATCTGTAGTGTGTTGAACATATACTGCAAGAACGGTCGCCGTGGCTCGATCAATGCCCGGTTGAAGTTTTCCCACTGCCAGTATTCGCTGGGGAACCATTGGGGCGGTACCGTAAAGATCGGCATGCGATCCGGTTTGAGCGAGGCGGTAAGCATCCAGCCGAGGGGCAGAATGATCAGCGCCGAGAGCCCCAGCAGCATGGCGTAGGCCAGCCCGGTGATCGCCATGCGTTGGGCGCGGGCGATTGCCGTGGCACGCGTGTTAGCCGTGATCGTTTTGGCCGATACCGTTGAACCCTGCATCGCAGCTTACCTCTTCTCCGGCTCAGTCTCGTAATAGACCCAGCGGTCGGATGTACGGAAGGTGATCATGATGACAACAGCCGCCAGGATGACGAGTACCCAGGCAAGTGCCGAGGCATACCCAAGGCGCCCGCTGCGGAACCCTTCGTTCCAGAGGTTGAGCAGATAGAAATTGAGCGCACCACTGGTGCCGCCACGGCTTCCACCCATGATAAAGGCGGTATCGAAGACCTGAAAGGCGCCGACAAGCCCGGTAATCAGGCTGAAGAAGAGGGTTGGCGTGAGCATCGGCAGCGTGACATTGACGAACCGCTGCCACGGGCTGGCACCGTCGATCTCGGCTGCTTCATACAGTTGCGGCGGGATATTCTGCAACCCGGCGAGATAGATAATCGCCCCACTGCCGACACCCCACAGCCCGACAAGCACCAGCGCCGGTACGGCCCATGTCTGGCTGTTGAGCCAGCGTGGCGGATTGGCGATCCCGATCCCGCGCAAAAACTGGTTGATCGCTCCGAGATCCGGGTTGAGCAGTGTGAGCCACAATACTGCGACAGCTACACCACTGATCACGGCCGGCATATAGAGAATGGTACGGAATGCATACATTCCGCGCAGGCGCAGATTAAGCAAGAGCGAGATCGCCAGGCCGGCGGTCAGGTAGAGCGGCACCGAAAGGATCGTATAGTAGAGCGTTACGCGTAACGACTGCCAGAATTTGCGATCCTCAAACAGCATCTCGCGATAGTTGGCGATGCCGACCCAGCTTGGCTCGGTGATGATGTTCCAGTTTGTCAGGCTCAGCACGATCGAGGCGATGATTGGCCCGATCAGAAAGAGGACAATACCGATCAGCCACGGCAGCAGAAAGAGGTATGCTGCCCGCTCTTCCTCGCGCGCCATGCGCCCTTGCGGGCGCTGCGACGCGCGAGGGGCACCGGATGTTGGGAATGCTGCCATTGCTGGTTCCTACCTGATCTGATCCCAGGTTACCCACGCTTTGTCGAGGTCTTCCTGGATCAGGCTTGCCGCTTCATCGAGCGCCTCCTGGGCCGGCATTCCTTCGATGATCGCATTATACGCATCGCCGAGCGGCCCACCGGTGATTTCGTAGAAGCCAGGGACAAAAATCACCGAACGTGCCAGGCTGATCGCCTGCACGGCTTCGGCGCGCCCTTCATTCTTGGCATCCCAGCCGAGTTCGTCGGCCAGCCGCATGTTCAGCGGCATGGTATCGAACTCCGTCCGCAGCCGGTTGCCGTCGGTGGCCAGGAACGCAAGGAACTTCATCGCCTCCTGAGGGTCCTTGCTGTCGCTAAAAACGCCGAATGCGTCCGTCCAGGTGATGATGAAGGGTGCATCGCCACGTTCTTCGACCGGCGGCGGGGCGGCACCGAAGCGCAGGCCGGCCGCTTCCATATTGGCGATTGCAAAATTGTCGGTGATCGCCATGGCCTGTTTTTGCTGCGAAAGCAGATCAACATCGCCAAGCATCTGCATGTCGGAATCGCTCGGCGCTGCTCCTTCGGTCACCAGGTCGGCCATCAACTGATAGGTGCGGACGGTAGCGGCATCGTTGACATACCCTTCGGCGGTACGGCCATCGGCACTGTAGAGTGTTGCCCAATCGGCAAACCACCAGGTTACTCCGGCCGAACCACCCCAGATGCGCTCTTCGAGGTTGTCGCTTGTATTCGAGAGCCGCCGTGCCAGATCGGCATACTCTTCAAAGGTCATCGGTTCGGTTGCCGAGGGGTAGGCAATACCTGCCGCATCAAAGAGATCCTTGTTGTAGAAGAGCAATACCGCACCGGTGTACGAACCAATGCAGTAGTACTTGCCCTCGTACGAACAGTAGAGCGACATGGCATTCTGGTTGAATTCGGCCGGTTGAATATTGTTCTGCGCGAGCATCTCGTCGATCGGCAGGAATTTACCGGCCTTCAGCCAGCGCTGCTGCCCACCATAGACAAACCCGATGTCGGGTGGGTCGTTGGCCGCCAGGGCGGTGTCGATCTTGGTGACATACTGATCTTCAGGGATCTCGGTGATTTCGAGCACGATATTGGGATTCTGCTTTTCGAACTCCTCTTTCAGAGTGTCCAGAAAACCCTCTTCACCTTCGAATACCCAGAGGTTGAGCGTGACCGATTCGCCCGCAGCCGGTGCTGTGGTGGGTGCAGTATCATTGGTAGTGGCAGGCGGGGGTGTCTGCGCACCACCACAGGCGGCAAGCACGATCGCAGCAAGTGCGATCAACGCGACAGAGCGTTGGATGACTGACATTGTCTCCTCCTTGGTGTAGCTGCGAACAAAGGAACAGAGAACAGTTGTGCCCTGTTTGTGATCCTCTGCGATTGGGTTGCGGAACCGGCGATACTTCCTTGCTATGCACTCTCGCGGATGATCAGACGAAACGGCATGCTGATATGGCGTAGTTCGGCGGCATCTTCGCCAGCGAGCCGTTCGAGTAAGAGCGCCGCCGCCTGTTCGCCAAGCGCCTGGGCATCCTGCCCGACAGTCGTCAGCGACGGCACAACCAGATCGGCTTCGGGGATATTGTCGAACCCGACCACCGCAACATCCTCGGGAATACGTACCCCACGATGGGTTAATGTCCGGATGACTTCGATCGCCATGACGTCGTTGGCAGCGAAGATTGCGGTTGGCGGTGGTGCGGCAACCTGGAGTAGCTGGAGCGCCAGATCGGCAACGCCTTCGCGCTGGAAACTGCCGTAACGCACCAGTTGTTCGTCGTAGTCGATCGCGGCCGCCTCGAGTGCCTCGCGATACCCCTGAAGCCGTACCTTGCCCGGTGGCGTATCGTATGGCCCGGCCAGGTGCGCGATCCGCCGATGGCCACGCTCGATCAGGTGGCGGATCGCCTCGGCCGCCGCCGCCCGTT